>JAPULF010000156.1 GCA_027295245.1 Planctomycetota bacterium | reverse complement strand
CGATCCAGATCTTCACGACCTCGACAATACCAGTCTGGGCGTCGACCTCGACTTCGGCCACGTGTGCTGTGAACGAGTAGGCCGGGCTGGCACCGATGGTACCGCCGCGATAGTCGCCCCCCAGCTCCGGGGTGTTGTAGGACCCCGTTGATCCGAGAGTCCCGAACTTGGATTCGCCCAACCAGACGGCCTCGGCAAAGGAGATACGAACCTTCGTGTCGGGCGCCAGGTAAGCCATGCCTCCGGCAAACAGCACGTCCGATGGCTCACACTCCCACTGCTCGGCAACCGCCTCCTGTAGCTGCAAACGGAGCTTGTCGCAGGCCTGGATGGCACAGCCGGTCACTTCGTCCAGCCGTCGCGGGAGATCGATGATTACATACGGGTAGAGCGACCGCGCGGCGTCAAAAATGCTCTTGACGATTCCCTCGTGGATCGCCTGGGCCTGATCCATTTGGGCGGGCCGCGGGAGGATCGCGACGGAGCAGGGCAAATCAATGATCGCGTCCTCGATAAGGAGGGTGTCGACCGCTCCGGCCGTGGCCAAATCGCCAATGGTGTATCGCGGATTGACGTCCCAGAGACTGGCAACCGTCCCGAATTCCAAGTCCAGGTCTATGATTGCGGCACGCGTGCCGGACGCTTCGGCAAGAGACATTGCGAGGTAGCAAGAGATGGTTGTTGATCCAACGCCGCCCGACGCACCGATGACCGCCAGCGTCTTGCCCCAGTCGACTTGCGAGTTGGCCTCATTGAGGGACTTGCGCACGGCCATGGCGAGGTCGTTTTCGTTGAGCGGCTTGCAGGCCACCTGCCTGCATCCGGCTCGCTGGGCCGCGATGAACTTCTGGACGTCGTTGCCGGCCAAAACCCCGACCACCGCGATCGACGTATTGATTTCGAGCACCTCGACGACGGCATCCAAGGCGTCCGAGGCGTCGAGATCGATGATCAAGACGTCTATTTTCTCTCCGCCGATTACCGTGCGCAGCTCTTGTCGGTTTTCGGGTGTTGCCACAACCTTGTAGTCGCCGAGCGCGGCCGTCGCGGGATCATCCACCCGATAGACACAAATCCTCTTGCTTCGCACGATTGCCTCCCATCGACGGACGCCGCCGCGCCCGATTACTTCTCTTCGATCGCCTGTTCGTACCTAACTTGATCGGGAATCGACCCCTGCAACTTGGCAAAACGGGTAATACCGGTCCCATAACCGTGTCCGGTAAGCGCACTGAGAAATCCGTGAAACACAAAGCTTATGGGGCCACCTGGAACATCCGATACAAACGCGAATCGAGGTCATAAACAGAGGTGCGAGATGTCCCAAGCAGAAACCCAAGTCCCATTTGTCGCTGAGTCCTATTGGCTTCGCTTTCTGAGCCGTGCCGTCGAAGTCGAATGCAAGTCGGACCCAAAGCGAAATTCGCGGAGGTATCCGTTCTACGGCGACGTCAAGCTTATTTTCGGGCCGGAGGATGACACTCGCACCCGTTCGTTGTCGTTCATCAATATCTCGGCGGACGGAATAACGCTCAAGGGCTCGTCGGAGATGCCGGTCGACAGCCGGGTCGTCATACAACTGAACCCCGAGGGATCTTGGTTTGCGCTGGCCGGAAAGGTTGTTCACTGCACCGGCACGCTCGGTGGGTTCAAGATCGGCATTACGCTGGAGTTCTGCGACGAAGACGCGGCCGAAACAATAGAGGAGTCGAACTAAGACCATGAGTGGATACCCCCAATTCATCGGCCGAGTAGGTCTGACCTGTGCCATGCTCGCGATCATGGTTGCCGGCGGCTCCATGTATTCAAAGGCACTGGCGCAATCAACCGACCAGGGTGACCCAACGCCGGGAGCCGATCGCAACGCTCGCGGTCATGACCCTGAAGACGTCGCCCAAAAAGACGCGCCTAACACAGTCGCCGAAGTCGTGTCGGGCTGGCTTCAATCTCTGAAACCGGAGCGATCATCGGATCGCAAAGTCATCGAAGACGCGGAATCCGCGCACCCAGACGGCGATCACCCCGATTCACCCTCGCAAATGGCACCGCCCACGCCGGACCAAACCGAGGGCGGCGAAAGGGAAGCCCCCAAGGCGAATACCGGACCGCAACCGGTCATCGAGATTGCGCGGAGCGATTCAGGGCACGAGGACGACTTCGCCGATTTCGGAGGCCGCCCCGTCTTCGGAGGCATGGAAACAAAGCCGCCCACCGTGCCTACCATCACCCAAGAACCGCCACAAGAAACGCCGGTCACGGCCGTAGTCGCCAATTGGTCCGGTAAAAACACCCGGAGAGCGGTTTCCAGAGTGATCGCCGAGGAAAGACCTGAGTTGGTGCCAGTCAAGGTCGACGGGCTGGTTCGCATCGAAGTGGACACGCCGATCGATCGGGTGGAAGTAGCGGATCCCCAGGTTGCCGACATTCGGGTCACATCGCCGACTCAGTTCACGATCGTCGGCAAGAACACCGGATCCACACGGCTCCTGCTTCACATGCAAAATGAAATCCGCTCGTTCCTCATTTTCGTCGAACCCAACCTGGTCGTCCTGGAAGAAATGATCAGGTCGATATCGCCCATGTCCAATGTCGGCGTTCACAGCATCAACGGCACAATCGCGCTAACCGGGCAGGTCGCCGACGCCCAATCCGCGACCCGCATCATGGAGCTGGCAAAGGCGTACCAGGGCGGCGAAATCGTCAATCACCTGAGTGTCGCCGGCAACCAGCAGACATTGCTTCGCGTCGTGGTCGCAGAGGTCAATAAAAGTTCTCTTCGGGCACTGGGCGTCAACTGGGCGATCGGGGGTTCCAAGTTGTCGAGAGACTTCTTCCTCGCCAACAACCTGGGCCAATTGAACCCCACCGGGTTTGCAAGCTCGGGCCTCGCCGACCTCACGCGGGGACAACTGACCTACTCCGTCGCGCCAAACACGAACGGGATCTTGACCAACCTCACATTTGGATTCCCTCGGGCGGAACTACAGTTTTTCGTCAATGCCCTTCGCGAAAACGGGCTGGCCCGGGTGTTGGCGGAGCCGAACCTGGTCGCCATCAGCGGCCAAACGGCGACATTTCTCGCCGGCGGCGAGGTTCCCATTCCGGTCACGCAGGGCGGGGCAACCAGCGGCGCGATTGTGATCGAATACAAGGAATTCGGCATTCGATTGGCGTTCACGCCGACTGTTCTCGGGCAGCAAAGAATACGCATCCACGTGATGACCGAGATCAGCGATGCGATTCCAGATTCTCGTCAGGTTGCGAACCTGCCGGTATTCACGTTCACCACCCGGCGCGTCGAGTCTACGATCGAGTGCGGCAACAACCAGACATTTGCGATCGCGGGCCTCCTCAACGAAAGGGTGAGTGCGATTGCCTCAAAGATTCCGGGCCTCGGCGATCTGCCGGTGTTGGGAGCGCTTTTCAGCTCGGTTGACTACCAATCCGAAAAGACGGAACTCGTTGTGCTGGTAACGCCTATTCTGGTTGAGCCGCTGGAACCCGATCAGGTGCCGGCGCCGCCGGGAACTCTCATCACCCGCCCCAACGACTTTGAGTTGTTCGGTTTGCAGATGCTGGAGGGCAGGGCCCGCGCCAGCGAGCCGTCCGATTTTCCGGACGAGGCAGAAGAAGCGGAAGAACTGGAGGCCGGGCAGGAACAACCGTGGGTATCCGTCGAGCCGGACCCCAGGGGATTGCGCGTGACAGGCCCGCGCGGATTTGAAGTCAGCGACCCGTCGCTGACTTATGAGCCGACATTCGAGTAGACGCCCGGAACTGTGTGAACGCGTGCCAGTAACGACTTCTGAACACTTCGCCGAGGAATCCGAAATGACGGAATCGACGATCGTTTCGCAAGACACCGAGCAACACGTGTCGCACTACCGTGTCGTTCGCCGTATTTGCAAGAGTTCGCTGGGAGTGGTTTACAAGGCCCAGGAGGACGATTCTAAAAAATCCGTCGCCGTCCGGGTCGTGAAGTGCGATGTCCTGAGCGACCCGAACCGCGCGCGCTTGTTTGAGCGAGAAATCGAGACCCTGAAAAACATTCGTCATCCTGGCATCGCGCGGATTCTGGAGTTCGGCCCGGCCACGGACAACGAGTGCTTTTTTGCGTCCGACTATGTTCGCGGAGCCTCGCTGGGTGAATACGCCAAGATGCACAAGTGTTCCACGCGCGACTGGCTGAAACTGTTTCGAGGTATTTGCAAGGCGGTTCATCACACACACCAGTGTGGAATAGTCCATCGGGATCTCCGTCCCGGAAATATCATTATCGACGGAAATGTAAACCCGAGAATCGTGGGCTTGGGCGTCTGCTGTATCACTGACTACGACGTCGGCATGCCCCGGAACCCAGCCCGCTGGCTGCTCCCGTACCGAAGCCCGGAGCAGATCTGCGGACGACGACGGGAAATCGATGTTCGGGCCGACGTTTATGCCTTGGGCGCGATTCTGTATGGGCTGCTCACCGGCAAAGTTCTGTTCGAGGCTGACGGAAACGATAATGGCGATACCGACTGGCCTCGGATTGTCTGCGAAACAGCGCCGGCGCCGCCGAGTTCAATCAAGCGAAGCATCGACGCGGACCTGGAGGCCATCCTGTTGAAGGCGATCGCCAAGAAGCCCGCCGATCGCTACCAAAGCGCCTCCGCGCTGGACCAGGACATTGAAGACTATCTTGGGAACCGTCCCGTGCGGGCACGACCCTTGGGATTCGTCGGCGAGGCGGCCAGGTTCGCCGGTCGAAACAAGTTGCTTTTGGGATTCGCGGTTGTCCTTCTGCTGGCGGCGGTGGCGTTGGGGGTACAGTCGTTCTCCTCTGGACGAAACGCCGATCGGTCTCGACACCTTGTGACAAAGCGTCAGTCGGAAGAGCAATCCACCAAGCTGAAGGCCAGCGCGGATGCCGCGCTCGCCAAGCTGGAATCCGCCGAGCGCGAACGCGACGTCGCCCTGCAAGACCTCGAACGGACAGAATCCGAGTCCGAGGTATTCAAGTCACAGCTTCAAAACGTTGGGGATACGCAGATAGAATTGGCCGCCGAGCGGGATCGCGCACGAAGCCGGGCGCGGAATACCGAACAAATCGCTCGGTTTCTTGCGGACATGTTCGATGCCAGGGGATCCCTCGAGGGAAATACCGGAAGCATCCCGGCCACGGCCATCCTCAACAGAGGCGCCGCGCGGATCTCGGCGGAATTCGCCGAGCACCCCGGTTCGCGGGCGGCGGCGGCGCATCATCTGGGCGTCGCCTATCACCGACTGGGACAGTATGACGACGCCGGTAAGCTTCTCGAAACCGCCCTTTCGCTCCGAAGCGAGTTATTCGGTGAAGAGAACAAGGAAACCGTGGAGTCCATGAACGCTCTGGCATCTGCCCTCTTCGCCGGAAACCGCCAACCCGACGCCGTTCCCATTCTCCGAAAACTGACGCGTATCTCCAAGCAAGTATTCGGCGACGACCACCCCAAGACCCTGACCGCCATCAACAATCTGGCATACGCACTCCATGGAATGGGCAAACTAGACGAGCCCGAGACCCTGTTCCGCAAGTCGCTGGAGGCCCGGCGCCGCGTCCTCGGTGAGGATCACACCAAGACGGCGATATCCATGAGCAACCTCGGCAAGGTCCTGGTCGATCAAGGCAAGGCCCAAGAAGCCGAACCACTCTTCCGCGGCGCCCTGGAGATCTTCTCTAAACAATTCCCCGAGGGTCATTTTCGCACGACGGAGACAACCGGCTACCTCGACGCATGCCTGTCTGAATTGAAAGAGTAGAACGAGGCCGGCTCCCCGCTGCTGGATTTCCGCAGGTCGCCTCAAAACCGATTGGGGGACTCCCGCCCGCACACGCGCCGCACGATCGAGCGGGACACCTCGATGCATAACGTCCGCACAGAAACATGACGACCTCCGTGCGGCCCGTTCGATACATCCTATATTAATACAAATGTATTTTTACTGACGTGTGGGCATGGCTTCGTGTTGGCGGGGTCGGTCGCGACCCAATATAGTTTTTTGTATATAAATGGCATCCGTTCGGTGTGGTGTGAGGGGGCTCTCATCAGAGAATGTGGATCCGTCGGCCCGCTTTGACCGGGTCGCGGGCGGGCACCTTTCGCCGGCGGCCCCCGCCGGAGATGGGTTGTGAGGTTTAGCGCGCACGCGGCTATCGGCTTGTGTGGTCAAAGAATCTAGAAATGCTTGCGGCCTTGGGTCAGGAGGGGCTTTCCTGCGACACCCCCAGTAGAGACACGAAGCGCTCGAAATCATCCAAGCTGTAGTACTCGATCGTGATCTTTCCCGAGTGCCGCTTGCGACCCTCCTTTACTGTCACGCGAACACCCAGGGCTGCTGAAAGGCGTTGCTCCATGTCCTGCACCGCCGGTCGCCGGCCATCGGTTTTTTTCGGGCGGTCATCGGGTGATCGAGCGGACCGGATCGATGCTTCCAGTCGACGTACCGACCAGCCTTCTTTAGCCGCCGTCGACGCGGCTTTCGATTGTGCCATCGGGTCTGAGACCGCCAGCAGGGCCTTGCCGTGCCCTGTCGAAAGCGATCCCCCGGCGATCATGGCAAGGGCGTCATCGCATAGGCTCAGCAGTCGCATGTAATTGGAGACCGTGGCGCGATCCTCACCCATTTTCTTGGCTATCTGGTCGTGGGAAAGTCCGTGGCTATCGTGCAGGGTTCGATATCCCCTGGCTCGTTCGATGGGATTCAAGTCTGATCTTTGGACATTTTCGATCAGCGCCAATTCGAGCAATCTGTCGTCCGGGATTGATTTTATTATGGCCGGAATCTCGGCCAGGCCGGCGATCTTGGCCGCCCTTAATCGCCGTTCACCGGCGACAACTTCGTATTCCGTCCCCGATGGGCGGACCAGGATCGGCTGAAGGGCTCCGCAGTCCTTCAACGAAGCTGCCAGGGCCTCGAGTCCTGCGTTATCAAACACGTGACGTGGTTGTGTGGGGTTCGGCCGAATCTTTTCTAGCGGAATTGAGAGTATGCGGCTGCGAGTTTGACGCGATTGAAGAGCCGTCGGCTGCAGTGGCCCTATGTCCACGGCTCCTCCCGGCTCTTCGTTCTCCGCCAAACCGGCCGAAATAAGAGACGACATTCCCCGCCCAAGACGCTTGGGAGACTTGCTCATGGATTCCATTCCTTTCTGCGCCAGCCGCCGTCCTGCCTCGATCAGGATTGATTCTAAGCGCACCCTCCACCACGAACAACCATGCACTGCCTGTGGCTATGTTCTACGTGGAACATCCGCTCAAGGCTGGTATGTTCCACGTGGAACACCCCATAGAGTTTGGCCAAAACGTCGCGGCCAATCGTCGCATTTGCTGGTATAATGATCGTGTCAAGTCCGGAGGATTCCAAGGCGTGCCGTGGCGGAGCCAACGTAATCCACAAGGAGTCCGTCGTGAAGAAGAATCGCAAGTCATTAATAGTACTAAAGTTGTGCCCGTTTTTTTCCTTGCGGAGATGGCTGGCATTGGGGATCTTGGCGGCCGCCGGCGCGAGTGGCTGCGCCGATCCCTATTCCGCAAAGAGAATCAACAAGCGCCTGAACTCACAAACAGTCTTGGCTCGCGACATTTACCGCGCCGAGGTTCGTCACGCCCGACGTACGGGGGAGGCGATCAAGACCCTCGACAAGTGGTGGCGGTCGGATTCCGCGAGGTTTGCCCAACGCCTGCCTACTGTAGGCGACTACGTTTGGTAGCTTGATCGGGCCGATCACCTACAGGAGGCGAATCGCGTAGAATGAAAGAATGATGCGGGATTTCTGTCGCCCGCGATAATATACGCGCGTATACTACCCTTTCCTTCGACGGCGCGCCGCCGAGGGCAACTCTATGAAAGCCGGGCCATGTTGCAATGCCAAGAGTGCGAACACTTTGTGACCGGCCCGGGCGGCCAGGTCGGATTCAAGTGCAATCCGTTCGGGAATATCAAAGAGCCGGAATGCCTGGTTAAGTGGCAACTCCTGCGT
>JAPULF010000155.1 GCA_027295245.1 Planctomycetota bacterium | reverse complement strand
AGGTTGACAGCGCGTCCGCCGCCAGTGCGTTCACGGTGCCGACACCGGTAATGACCACGCGCCGGGACGTTGTCATGCGTCACCCCGGTCCAAGAACAGGCAACTGTTGTAGCCCCCGAATCCGAAGGAGAGATTGGCGACGCATTCCAAGTCGGCGGCGTCGGGGCGTTCGACCGGCCGGGTTGCAAATTCGGCCGCCGGATTCTTCATGTTCCAATTCGGAACCAGTCGCTGGTGTTTCAAGGCCAGGATGCATGCGGCCGCTTCCAAGGCCCCTGCCGCCCCCATGGTGTGTCCGGTCAGGGCCTTGATCGAACTGAACGGGGTTTCCGGCGCGAACATCCGGTCGATGGCCTTCCATTCGGTGAGGTCATTACGCGGCGTTCCGGTCCCGTGCGAGCAGAGATAGTCGACCCTTCGTTCGGACACGCCGGCATCGCGTGCGGCGCATTGGACGGCGGCGGCTATGCCGTTTCCATCGGGCCGCGGCTGCGTCGGATTGAAGGCGTCGCACGAGGTTGCGCCGCCTAGCAACCGGGCGTGTCGGCTCTGACCCGACGCATCGCGGGCCCGTTCGACCACGAACATCGCGGCGCCTTCGGCGACAAGCAGTCCGTCGCGCTCCTTGTCGTAGGGCCGGCAGGCCTCCTTGGCCATCACACGGTTGCGCATGAATCCGACGAAGGCGAATCGACTGAAGGCGTCCGCGCCTCCGGCCAGGACCAGGTCACACTCATCGGCTCGCAGCATTTGCATCGCGGTGATCAAAGCCATGTTGCCGGCGGCACACGCCCCATAGGCATCGATGGCGGCGGCGTCCGGGCGGCCGATGGCTTCGGCGACGATTTGGGAGAGTCGTCCCGCGGGATTGTTGACCGCCTTGTCGAAAATCTCCGGCGAGGCCGGTTGTCCGGCGAGGTCGTCGTACGCGGATTCGATGAATTCGAATTCCCCCATGGTCGTCCCGACTACCACCGCGACCCGCCGGCCGCGCATGTCCGAGATCGAAAGCCCGGCGTCGATCAAGGCCGCCTGCACAGCGAGAAGCGCCATTGTGCCGCAACGCCCGGCCCCGAATCGACCGCCGTCAAACTCGGCGGAGGCAGGGGGGAGTGAGTCTATTTCGCAGGCTATACGTCTTGGGAGATTGGAGGTGTCAAAAGACCGGACCACATGAGCCCCGGATCGGCCGGTCATCAATGCGTCCCAGAAAGCGTCCGGCCCGTGCCCGATCGGGCTTAGCAGCCCCATCCCCGTGATTGCGATATCCGGTCGGCTCACGCGCGTGGTTTTCTAGGGCGGCTCATGCCGCTTGGGTATACTCGTCCATGAGACTCAGGATGTCGCCGACGGTCTTCACCTTGGTCATGACGTCTTCGGGCAATTCGGTGCGCAAGACAGCCTCGATGGTACAGACGAGGTGAACGGCATCGTTTGAATCCAGCCCGACATCCGGCAATGGCTTGGTCAAGTCGATTTCGTCGACCGACGTGCGAACGGCCTGTGCAATCCAATCGAGCACTTCTTTCTTGCCTCTTTCGATGTCGATCACGGCTCTTCTCCAGTCGAATGACCCACAACACCTTCCCTTCCGCGCAAGTCTTCCTGGGCGCAGGCGTAGACCGGCTCCCAGACCCGCTCGGCTTCCATCACATCGGTCAGCCGTTCCCGCCAAAGTCGGTATCCTTCCTTCGCTTTGTCATCGCGGACCGCCTGCTCTACATCATCGCAAAGCGCCACCGCGTGCCTGATGGCCGCAGCGGCCGGAGTGCGCAGCTTGGAAAGACAATCGTCAAAATAATCAGGATCGGCCAATGCCCTGGCCTTGAATCCAAACGTCAAACCCAGATGGGCATGCGGCCGCCATTCAAAGGGCACGGACCTTGCAAAATCGACGGCCCGGTGGGGACGATCGGTCTCGGCGAACGCGGCGGCGAGCCCGGCGCCGGCAATCAGGTCGGCATCATGCTCGGGCGCGAATTCGCCGACGGCCTCGAACAATCCGGCACGGTCGCCCAGGAATCCGAAGTACAGCCCTCGGCCGACGCCCTGAAACGCCGCGTTACGAAAATAGCCGGGAAGCTCGAGTAGATGCCTTACGCGCGAACGGTCCCGCATGAAATCGAAGAATCCGAACTTGAAGCCGTATCCGTCGGCGCAAAGATAGCGATACAGGGGATCGTACCCCTGCAGAATCGGCAACATTTTTTCGAAGCGATGACCGTGTCGAAACGCCCACCAGAAACCGACCCCCACGTGGGCCAGGTAGACGTATCGAGGACGGCGTGAAATCACGTCCGCCTGCAAACGATCCCATCGTTCGAATCCCGACGACGCGAGGGCGCCATGCCCAAAGGCGGCCCCTTCAAAAGCGAACGGACGCCAATGCGGCTCGTGGGCGTCGCACTTGGCCAACCAGGAAGAGCGCGGGCGCAGCATCCGGGCGCGTATGCCTGCCCGAAACGCCTCGCCGACCCGCTCGGCCAAGAGAAGGTCGTCGCCGGACCCTCGAAACTCGAGGGCCACCGGATCGACCGGTCGAATCGAGCGGGCAATCAGCGAAGGCAGGGCAATCCACACCAGTCCTGCCAAGACGACTACCGCAACCAAAGCGATGATTAAGATTTGCATTACCTTCCCACAACGCACACGCGCAAAGAACTTGCCGGCCAGTCTCGCGGTCGCAAGCTCCTATGAAAACATGAGATAGGTCGCGTCTATCCCTACTTATACCGTTGCCGCCTCCCAAAATCAATATGTCAAACAGGGTGCCCGGTCAATCAGAGTCCGTCTACTATCCGGGGAATCTGACAGCAAATCCGGCGATAATGATCAGGATTCACGCCCCTTGTGGGGAAAACATCGCGGAATCAGTGCCCCAGGGGCCTGCTGGTGGCCTTGTCCCGCAAGAACCGAACGGTCATTTGAAGGCCGATCGGCAGCTCGATGTCTGTCCTGTCCATCGCAATGACTACCTCCTGTACCTTCGAATCGAGCCGCTCGGTGGGTCGTTCGGTGCGGATGTTCTTTCGCCCCATAAGCAATTCCAGGTGGATGACTCGACCTGAAAACCGGCGGTCGCCATACGCCGGAGCCGTCGCTTCCACACGCTGATCCACGAACACCCGACCGGTGTCGGCCTCATCGACCTCGGCCCGAAGTCGCACGCGGTCCACTTGGCCAACGCTCAGGATCGGCACCGGATGTTCCGGATCAACGACTTCACCGGGTTCCACGTGTCGGTAGAGTACCCGGCCGGTGAGCGGACTGCGGATGGTAAGAAGGTCCAATTCGATCCGAGCGGATCCGAGCGCCGCCGTAGCCTGGTCCACGAGGGCCTGTGCGACTGCGATTTCTTCTTTCGTCGGGCCGGACTCTGAAACGGCCAGTCGCTGTAGAGCCTCATCGTGTGCGGCCTTGGCAATGCGCGTTTCCTCGAGTGCGGCGGCAAGTTCGTCGGCTGTGCCTGCGTCGCGCTCGCGGAGCTTTTCGATTCGAGCTTTCTCGCGTTCGGCGCGATCCAACCGGGCCTTGGCGGCCGCAACCCGGGCGGCCGCCTGCCCGCGTTCTTCCTTTCGATCCCAGGCATGCAGCCTGGCAAGTTCCATTTCGCGCAGCTTCCGGGCGGCGGTTTTCAGTTCGACCTCCGCACGCGCGGTGCGATCATCGAGCTGCACCAGTTTCTCACCGACGCTTACCGAATCACCGGCGCGTTTCATTATCGCGGTGATCCTCCCCGGGCGCTCCGTGTGGATGGCAACCAGCTTGCTCCACGGTTCGACGACTGCCGGGGCCGCCGCGACTACGTCCGCGTATCGTGCTTCATATCCCGCTTGATCTATTTCGCCCGTGTTCGCCGTGCTCGGTTTCGCGGAATCGAGCAGTGTTGTTCTCGGCAGCATCCATCCGATCAGGATTCCGGCCAACACGACGATCAAGAGCCAAAACGCCGGTACGCCTGAAGGTGAGCCACGATCGGGCTTTTCCCGCTGGTGCGGGCGCGAATCGCCAGCGTCCGCCTCGGGGGGGCTTTCCCTGCGTGCCGTGTTGATCGGCTCGTCTGCCGCCACCATGCCCTCGTGCAGCCGAATGATTCGGTCGGCGTATCGTTCCAACCTCGGATCGTGGGACACGATGATAACGCAGCGCCCGTCCTCGTGCGCCAGGCGGGCCAGCGCGGCGACAATGGGCTCGGCGGAATCCCAATCGATCGCCGCGGTGGGTTCGTCCGCCATGACGAGCCAGCCGTTACTGGCCAGGGCCCTGGCAATCCCGACGCGCTGCCTTTGTCCGCCGCTCAACTGCTCGGGGCGTTTGTCCGCCATGTCCGACAGATTGACGGCGTCGACCGCGCGCCGGACCCTGGCGTTTCTTCGGGATCGATCGAATTCCATCATGCCGGCAATCAAGCCGACATTGTCTTTGACACTCAAGGCGGCGATCAGGTTGAAATCCTGAAATACGAAGGAGACGTCGTTGCGTCGGCGGATGACTTGGTCGCCGGGGTCCAGCGCATCTACGCGGACACCGTCGAGCAAGACCTCGCCGCGGTCGGTCGGAAGCAGCATGCCGAGAATCTGGAGCAGCGTGGTCTTGCCGCTGCCCGAGGGGCCGACGATCAGCGTCAGTTGGCCGGAGTGAAAGACGGCGTTGACGTCGCACAGCGCCCGCGACGCCGTATCGCCTCGGCCGTAGCTCTTCCATACGCCGCGCAGCTCTGCCCGGTGGGTCATCGAAAGACCTCCGCCGGCGACAGAACCAAGGCGCGCCAGACAGCCCCGAGACTCGAGACCGTACACATCACGGCGGTCAACGGAATGAGCGCCAGGTACATCCAGGCCGGGGCGTACATGGATACCGCCGTTCCGCCTTCGCCCCAATACCGAACCACCAACGCGCTCGCCACCAGGCCGATGGCGTAGCCCGCGGTTCCGACGATGGCCGATTGTATGACCACCGATCCACCGATGAACCGATTCGAAAAACCGAGGGCCTTGAGCGTTCCGTACTCGCGGATCTTCGTCAGGACTCCGGTGAAGATCGTTTGCCCGACGACCACCATGCCGACAATCAGGGCCAGCGCCGCGGAAAGCCCGAGGGCCATGCCCATGCCGGTGCCCAGGACCCAATAGTGCCAGCTTCTGCGGGCGAATTCGTCGCGGGTCAGTACTTCGACCTCGGGAATGCGCCGTCGAAGTTCGCGTTGGACGGCCCCGATATCGGCGCCGGGGGCGCACTTGATCATGACGAAGACGGTCTCGCCGGGCTGCATTCGGACGCAATCGGCGGCCCGTTTGTGGGCCATGAACACGTACGGCGTAATCGGAAACGAATTCATCCCCTCTGTGAACCCTGCCACGGCGACGGCGTGACCGCCGAGTTCGGCGCGCGTTCCAATCGCGAGCGGGTCGCCGGCCGTTCCGAATCGAAATTTCTCGCGCTGGTCCATCACCACGCCGTCGAGCCGGTCCAGTCGCGACAACCGGTCCATCGGGAGCGGCAGCCAGGGATGATCGGATTCGATGCCGACGACGATCACGGATTCCTGCCGTCCGGACCGAAATCGCCAGTTTGCGAATCCCACGACCATTCGCCCTGCCCGCTCGACGCCCGCAACACCGAGGGCTTGGTATCGACGTCGCTCCGGTATTCGGGCGGAGAAGTCGGCATTGGTGGTCGAGACCGGTACGAGCCACAGATCCGCGTCGGCCTGGCGGACGAGAAGCGACGAACTTCGTATCGCTCCCAGGAAGATGGCCGCCTGCACGACCATGAGCACGACCGCCAGAACGACACCGGTGACGGCCGTAATCAGACGGATCGGATCGTGCAGCAAGTTGTACCAAGCGAGTTTGAACATGCCGTCGGATCACGCCCTTGAGTTCGGTACGGTCGCAGACGTTCATCATACCGCGCCGAGGAAAACAACATCGCCGGGAGCCACACAGCGTCGATCGTGTCCGAGGCCGGTCACGCACTACAATCGCGATTCGACAGCCCGGGCGTTTCGGAGAGAATGAACAGGGCGGTTGTTGCTATTGGTCATCGAACGCCTGCGGGTCTTGGCCGGGTTGGAGAGTGTCTTGAGCGAAGATAGGAGTTTCTACCGTTGTCGGACGGCCGTCATCTCCCTGGCGCTCGTATTGGGCGTGGGCTGCAAGGATGAATCCGGCGACACGTCGGATTCAAAAAAGCCGGTCATCATGGAGACATTTATCAGCCAAACGAACATCGGCAAGGCCCATTTCGAGACGCGGAACTTCGAAAAGGCCTTGGCCGCCTTCGAGTTGGCGTGGGAAGCCAATCCGGATGAGCCGGCGGCACGCGTTAATCTGGCGCTGGCGCTGATGAAGATTCAAGGGCGCCGCGAGGAGTCTTTGGACCATCTGAACGCGGCCGTGTCCGCCGAACCCGATTCCGCCGCCCCTCACTACTTGGTTGGGCTGTGCCTGTTCTACGCCGGACCCGAGCAAATCCCCGCCCGCGTCAAGGCATTGGAGCGGGCCATCGAACTGGATTCGGAAATCGCGAATGTCCGGTGGCAACTCGGCAATGCGTACAAGGATGCCGGTCGGAATCAAGATGCCTACGAACAGTTCAAGGAGTGCGTCCGGCTCGATCCGCTCCACTGGGCTGGATTCAATTCGCTCAAGGGGGCGGCGAACCTTCTGGACAAACCCGACGAGGCCAAGCGGGCCTACGGCACGATGTTGAAGATCAAGGCCCTGCGCGGCACCGACCCGCGGCCGCCCGATGAATTGGAGCGATGCCGGCACACGATGAT
>JAPULF010000154.1 GCA_027295245.1 Planctomycetota bacterium | reverse complement strand
CCAATGACGGCGTGCGACCCGCCTTGACCGTATCGCTCCGCCCGAATATGAAACCCAGTCGAGTTGCCGGATTGCACGCAGGCTGCCGGACATCCGAGCGCCGGCGGATGCCCAATTCGATACTCCAAACGGAAGGCCGTCATGCCGGACTCCGACATTCGCGATGTTCTGATCCTGGGCGCAGGTCCGGCGGGCGCCGCGGCAGCTCTCTGGTCCGGCACCGGGCTCAACGTAGAAATACTCGAACGAACCAAAAAATCCGCACAGGGCGTGCAACTGGAATGGTTGAATCAAGCGGCACGCGCCGCCCTAGGCGATGCCGGGATTTCACGCGGCGAAGCCGTTGCGGCGACCATCGACCGTGTCCGGTTCGTGGAACCGAGCCTCTCCAAGTCCACGGTTGCCGTGCTCGATGAACCGGTCGAGCTCGTCCATGTCGAACGGCTGACCGAAGCCATGCTCAGCGCCGCCCGTGACTCCGGTGCGGTCTTCAACCAACCTGCCGCGGTTTCCCGGATCGAAGTCCGCGAGGATCTGGTGGCCCTCCATACCGAGGACGGTGGCTCGTCACTCGGACGCTTTCTCATTTTCGCCGGCGGCACCGATGCGTTCCGAATGGTGCCCGGCTTCGTCGGCGCCACCGCGGAGCGTTCGGAATCGTCGATATGCGAATGGCGGTCGTGCGCCGACCCGCCGCGACTTGCGACAAAAGCCGATCCCGGCATTGAACTGACTATCATTCTCGACTCGCGCGACCCCGGCACGTACGGCTATGCGTACGTCTTGCATAATCTGCAAGTGATCGGCTTCGTGTCGCATGTAGAAGACGAGGGGCACATTCGATCCGAATTCGATCGTAACTTTTCCCGGTGGAAGGCCAGCGGTCTATTCGCGGAGGCCCGCTTTTCGATCGAACAAACCGTGGTGCGCTCGGTACCGCGCGGCGCCGCGCTCGAAACGGAATCGCACGTGAGCAAGCGCTGCATTCTGATCGGAGATGCCGGCGGATTCGTCGCGGCGCTTAGCCACGACGGTCTTCATGCGGCCATCCAGTCGGCTCGGATCGCCGTCGACACCTGCCGAACCGCGCTGACCTCGGAGCAACCGCAGGACGCGCTGGCCGAATTCGACCACAAATGGAGACACGACTTGGTCGAATTTCTCCGGCTCCCGAACGCCGATCTGCGTTTCCTCGTGCCCCTCGTGTTCACGAATGAATTGATGGCCAAGAAGCTGGCGAGCGCATTTATTGCCGGAACCAACCTCTAGCCACCCGATTTAACGATTCGGAATCTACCGACGCCGGTTAGAAGCGCCCCCCATATCTTGTATGGCGCTCTTGCGGAGCCAAACCGCGAATCGACGCTATTGGACCGCAACGCCCAATGCTGACATCCCTTGCCTGGGTAATCCAGGACTGATAATAGCGCTACCCCTAACGGCTTGTGAAAAAATGCACGTAACCCACGATTTTACAATATGTAGTGGTTGATGGCCAGAATCCCAAAACATCCTAGCTTTCCCCTACCGATATTTACTTTAGGCTTCGAATGTTCGGTTCACGAGCGACGCGGCCGGGGCAAGACCCGCAACCGGTCGAACATTTAGGGAATCGCTCACGTAGAACCTCGGGTGAACAGCAAAGGTAACGAGGCAATTATGAATGAAATAAGCACACTGGGTGGGCTTGCCAACACGGCAACGCTCCGAGATTTCCTAAACGACGCGTCACCGCGTTCCCCCCAGGTCCCGTCTCCGGACGGAAGCGACCGAATCGAGATATCGGAATGGGCCCGGTTTCTCAGCCGATTAGCCGAGCTGCCTGACGTGCGCGTGGAAAAGGTCGCCAACGTGCGAAGCGCAATCGATCGCGGCGACTACGAATCCGCCGAACGGCTCGATCGCGCGATCGACCGCCTCGTCGCGAGCTTATAACGGACCGAACCGACGCAACGACCTCCTTCCGTTGCGAACTCTTCCGCCGAAACGGGTTGTGGCCAACGGCCGACTCGTTTCGGCGTTTTTACGCGCGCAACGATTCGGTCGCCCGCGCCAGCGGTCAAGACGCACGGAAGACCAACGGCTCGGGCAACGATATGTCGTTTTGAAAGAAGCGCGGAAATCGATCGGCAGCGACCTACTTCAACTCGACCGACCAATACGCATTGTCGAGGAAGGCCTTCCAACTGGAATAGCGTCCCTCGCTCATCTTCACTGTCAGCACGGGGTTCCGGCGCGGCTTGGTCGGCGGCGTAATGAGATGCATGCCCGCTTGCGTCGGCGTCCGACCGCCCTTCTTGATATTGCACTGAAGGCAGGCGCAGACAATGTTCTCCCAGGCCGACGCGCCGCCCTGGCTCCGGGGCACGACGTGGTCCAGAGACAACTCGCTGGTCGGAAAACGCTTGCCGCAATACTGGCAGTGATTGCCGTCGCGGGCATAGATGTTGCGGCGATTGAACTTCACCGTCTGCTTCGGAAGCCGATCGTATAGGGCCAATCGAATGATGCGCGGAACCGCAATGTCGAACCGAACCGTGCGAATCCAGTCGTGGGCGTCGGGCTCGAACTCGGCCGCTAATAGACTGAGTTCGCACCAATCCGAAAAATCGTACGAGGTGTACCGGCCCGCTTCGACATGAATCACCTCGGCCAACTCGCGAAAAAGCAGGCTGAATGCCCGACGGACGTTCACCACGCGAATCGGCCGGTAACTCCGGTTCAAGACCAGGACGCTTGATGTGATTGCGCTAGCTCGAGCGATCATCGCGGCCGTCCTTCTCGATCCATGTCCACGAGAGTCGGCAGCGAGCCGTTGCAGGAGAACAATCTCCTTCGCCCGTCCATGCGCCTCCCGACGGTCGTCGGCTTCCTGTCAATGCCACAGGTCCCCAGACGCATTTCATTTTACGTGCGGCCCAGGGCCACTGCAAGTACCCATAAACACGGCCGTCCGACATGCCTTACCGCCCCTTCGAGAATTGTCGGACTGATCGAGGCATGTTGACATTCATGTGACGGAGCCATTAAATGGCCTGTGAATAAATCCAGGGGCCGTAGCTCAGTTGGGAGAGCGCTTGCATGGCATGCAAGAGGTCGAGGGTTCGACCCCCTTCGGCTCCATTCTGCACGACGTTGAATCCCGTTGATTAGTGGTGTCCCCACCGAGGTTTGCGCGCGGCTCTGGATTTGCTTTCCTGTCTTTGTTCGTCGCCGTGCGCGGCGGCTCACCGGGATTCAGTACAACACCCAGTACAACGCCCCGCCCATCAGTCCCCGTCGCCCGGCTTGTTTCACGGCCAGGGTCCGACTCCAAATCGGGAAGGCGTGCGACCGCGCTCGCTGTGTCCAACAATCGCACATCGGTATAGGTCTGCATCGTCAGTTCGAGCCGACTGTGCCGTGCAAGCTGTTGTGCAGTCCGTGGTGCAACACCGGAGGCCGACAGCCATGAAATGAAGGTCATTCGCAGGGCGTGGCGGTCAACGGTCCGCCCCCGGTCGTCACAGACGGGAATACCGGCCCGCTCGCAGTCTCGCAGGAACGTCCGCAGG
>JAPULF010000153.1 GCA_027295245.1 Planctomycetota bacterium | reverse complement strand
GCCCTCTTCGCCGTCCCGCGCGACCCGCGCGGCTGCGTTGCACGCCCCGCTTCCGCAAGCGCGATAAGAGCAGCCCGTTTCAGGGGTCTTGTCCTGCATTTCGAGAATGCGACCCGCGAGAGGCCGTAGGATTTTTCAAATCGGGAATACCGGGCTAGCTTTCGGTGAGGCGGCGGCGGATGCAGTCGGCTCGGGCTTCGCTGCGCTGCTCGCCGTTCAGGCGGGAGCCGAAAAACTTCTGGAGGTGGGCGGGTTGCGTCAATAGGAAAAGCTCGTTGACCGTCGCGAGGTCGAGGATCTTGATACGCCCCATGTTGACGCCCATGCGGAGGTGCGAGAGGTGGAGCATGGTCTCATCGCTGCTGATGGTTCGGCAGTGCTTGAGGACTCCGTAGGAGCGCCAGATCTTGTCGTCCAGGGCGAGGACCCGGCCTTCCAGGAGCTTTCGCCGCTCGATGTTTTCGTATTCGATGATGCGGGGTATGACCTGCCGGCTGAACCCGTCGATGATCTCCTCTTCGGTCCGGCCAAGGGTGGTCTGGTTGCTGATCTGGAAGAAATCTCCGGTGGCCTCGGTGCCCTCGCCGAAGAATCCGCGGACGGCCAGGCGCATGTCCTTGGCGGCGCGGAAGACCTTTTCGATCTCGCCGGTCAGCTTGAGGCCGGGCAGGTGCAGCATGACGGAGACTCGAATGCCGGTTCCGACGTTGGTGGGGCACGCCGTGAGGTATCCGTATCGGGGGTGAAAGGCGAAGTCGATCCGGTCTTCGAGCTTGTCGTCGATGTGGTTGATCTCTTCCCAGATCTCGCGGAGCTGCAGTCCGCTGCGGAGGACCTGGATGCGGAGGTGGTCTTCTTCGTTGACCATCACGGAAACGCGCTCGTTCTTGGAGACCGAGGCCCCCCTGCTGCCCTTGGATTCGGCGTGGTTGCGGCTGACCAGATGCCTTTCGACCAGGATCTGCCGATCGAGTTCGTCGAGCTTTTCGATGTCCAAGTAGGTCCATTGCCCGCCGGTGGCGGCGCCGTCGATGTTGGAGCGCAGGATGGAAGTCAGTTCGCAGCGCTGTTCGTCGGTTGCCCTGGAGAGAAACGGAAAGCCGGCGACGTTTCGGGCGAGTCGGATTCGCGAGCTGATGACGATATCGCTCATCGGCCCCTCGCCCCGGAGCCATTCGGCCGGCTTTTGTATGAGGTCGTCGATCACGATTCGGTTTCCAGGGTCTTGATTTGATCGCGGAGGGTGGCGGCCTGTTCGTATTTTTCTTCGTTGACGGCCTTGGTCAGTTCGCCGCGGAGGCGGACGAGGTCGTTCTCGAGCGGTCGAGGGGTGCCCAGCCTTCGGGGAATCTTGCCGACGTGGTGGCTGGTTCCCTCGTGGGCCCGCTCGATCAACGGCACCAGGGCCCGCTCGAAGGCGTCGTAATCGCCGGGGCAACCCAGCAGGCCGGAGTTTCTGAATTCGACAAATGTCAATTCGCAGTGCGGACAGGTGAGTTCGGCGAGTTCCTTGGCGCCGACGTTCTGCACGATGAATCCGGCAAGCGACTTGCCGAACGGCACGACCTTCTCGGCGGTGTAGCCCTTTTCCTCTGCGCAATTCTGGCAGAGATGGCGCTCGCGCTTTTCTCCCTGATCGATCTCCGTCACGTGAACAGTTGCGGCCTGTTTCTTGCACTGCTGACAGTAAAGCAAAGGACAATCCTCCGAACGATCGTACCCGAAACGTCCGAGAAATCGTAGGTTTCCAATAACGTATCGTCAACCGGGGCGGATTGCATCATATAGAACGGGGTCAATCGTCCGAAGGGGTCGCGGCCCCGACCGCCGCGCGATCGGGCGAAACCCTAGGCGACAGGTTCCGGTTTCAGAGCCGGCCTGGAGACCGCGGGCGAACCGACCCCGGTCGGGTTGCTCGAATGCACCGCCTCAGTACGCCGATTCGGCCTCAAAATCGACGAACCCGCCGCCCGGCCCGGAATGGTCCCACCCCTCCGATTGTTCCGGACACTATCGAGAGTTATTCTAGGACGGTTGGCCGATTTGTAGCGAACTCAGGGGATTTGCGTTTGGCATCATACTACCCGTCTTTGGGGCAGGTCCGATCGCTTGCCGGTCGCGGTCGAACCGTGCCCATCATCCGTCCGTTCCTGGCGGACCAGCTCACGCCTGTGGCGGCATTCGCTCGGGTGTGCTCGGGGGCGGATCACGCCTTTTTGCTGGAGAGCGTCGTGGGGGGCGAGCGAATCGCGCGATACAGTTTCGTCGGAGCCGAGCCGGCCGCGGTTTTCCGGGCCCGGCCGGGCACGGCGTCGGTCGAGCGGATCGACGGCACCGCGGTAGACCTGGGTGCGTTGTCCGATCCGCTTAGCGGGCTTGGGGAACTGCTAGGCGAATTCGCCGCGGTTCCTCGGGAAGAGGTGGATTTCGGCCGAATCGCGGTGCCGAGGTTCACCGGCGGCGCGGTGGGGTACGCCGGCTATGACACCGTTCGATATTACGAGGATCTTCCGAACACTCCCTCAGACGACCGGGGCCTCGACGATCTCGAGTTCGGGGTCTACGACCGGATGGCCATCTTCGACCACGTCAGCAACACGATCCTGGTGGTGGCCCATTGCCGGTTGGACGAGCACGAAATCGACCGTTCCTATGCGGAGGCGTGCGGAAAAATAGACGAGACGGTGCACCGGCTTTCGGGACCGGCCGTCATTGGGGTGCGTGAATTCGATCCGGAAGCGGTGGAACCGGCCGAATACACCGGCAGTTGCACGCAGGAGCAATTCCAGGACTCGGTTCGCAGATCGATCGAGTATATTCGCGCCGGCGACATCTTTCAGGTGGTCCTCAGCAGGCGGCTGCGGGTCGATTCACCCGCCGATCCGTTCGACGTCTATCGGGCGCTTCGGGTGATCAATCCCTCACCGTTCATGTTCTATGTGAAGAGCCCGCGTTGCGTTCTGGTTGGGGCCAGCCCGGAGATTCTGTGCCGCGTGGAAGATGGGGTCATCACAAATCGGCCTTTGGCGGGCACTCGGCCGCGCGGGTCCACGCCGAACGAGGACGCGGCCCTCGAACGCGAATTGCTCGCCGATCCCAAGGATCGGGCGGAGCACATCATGCTGGTCGATCTGGCGCGAAACGACGTTGGGCGCGTGGCTGAGCCCGGCACCGTGACCCTCGAAGACGTCATGACGATCGAACGATACAGCCACGTCATGCACATCTGCAGCAATGTGTCCGGTCGATTGGCGAAGGGCCGAACAGCGATGGACGCGCTGCGAGCGGCGTTGCCGGTCGGAACGGTGAGCGGCGCCCCCAAGGTCAGGGCCATGCAGATCATCGACGAACTCGAATCCGTCCGCCGCGGCCCGTATGGAGGGGCTGTGGGATACATGGATTTTTCGGGGAACATGGATACTTGCATCGCGCTTCGAACGATCGTCGCCACCCCCGCCGATCGGGAGCGACACTGGACCTTCGACGCTCAGTCTGGAGCGGGAATCGTCGCCGAGAGCCGGCCTGAAGCGGAATACGAAGAAACCCTGAGCAAGGCCCAGGCGCTACTCCTGGCGATTCGGGTTGCGGAGGTTCGGGGGGACACGTAGCGCTTGAACCGGCGAAGCCGGGGTGTGTTTTTTTGGATGGCCCGAGAATCGATCATCGAACTCCGAGCCCATGGACCGAAAAGGGAATCTCGGTCCGGCGATGGTGGGCAACGCGACGCTGCATTATGCTTCGGCGTTGCGGTCGTAGTTGACGATGTTTTGCCATTCGTCGGCGTCGGAGCGGGCCACCACCGCCACCACCGGCTCGGTGTCGCTGAGGTTGAAGACCTCGTGCGGGACGCCGGGCTCGATGAAGATGAAGTCGCCGGCCTGGTTGTCGACGGTCTTTTTGCAGCCGGGGCCGTATTCGTGGCGGACGCGGCCTTCCAGGATGTAGAGCATGACCTCGAAGTCCACGTGGATATGGGCGAAGGCCACGCCGCCGGGCGGAATCGTGGCGACGTTCATCGAGAGCTTCTTGGCCGCGACGTTCTT
>JAPULF010000152.1 GCA_027295245.1 Planctomycetota bacterium | reverse complement strand
TTCCCATCATTCGGGCGTGGTCGCAGTCGTTACGCCCCGTGCTTCGCCGGATCGAACTCCAGCGCGAAACGCTTCATCTTCTTGTAGAGCGTCGTCCGGTTGATCTCCAGCATTTCCGCGGTCGTCTGCCGGTTCCAGTTGTTGGCCCGCAGGGCAGCTTCGATGATCCGCCGCTCCGGGTCCTCCAGCGCCAGTTTCAACGACATGGGTGTGAAACTGCCGGCGTCGCCAGAACCCTGCCGTTCGGGCGGTGTCTCGAACACGTGGCCCGGCAGGTCGTCGGGCGTGATGTGCCGGCCCTTGCACAAAACGACCGCCCGTTCCACGGCGTTTTCCAGCTCGCGGACATTGCCGGGCCAGTGATAGCGTTGCAGGGCCTGCATGGCCTCCGGCGTGAAGTCGAGGACCTCTTTTCTGACCTCCGCGCGGTATTTTTTCAGAAAACCGGCGGTAAGCAACGGGATGTCGCCCAGGCGTTCGGCGAGCGAAGGAATCTCAACGGTGACGACGTTGATGCGATAATACAAGTCCTGCCTGAAGCGACCCTCGTCCACTTCCTTCTTGAGGTCGACGTTGGACGCCAGAACGACGCGCACGTCCGCCGACACGGTGTCGTTCGAACCGACCGGCTCGTACTTCTTCTCCTGGAGCACGCGGAGTAGCTTGACCTGAAACGCGGGCGAGGCGGAGTTGATCTCGTCGAGGAAAATCGTCCCGCCCTCGGCCGCCTTGAACTTGCCGTCCTTGTCCGCAACCGCCCCGGTAAAGCTGCCCTTGGCGTGACCGAACAACTCCGATTCCAGTAGGGTTTCCGGAATCGCGCCGCAAGAGACCTCCACGAATGGCTTGTCGCGACGATCGGAACGCTGGTGGATGGCCCGCGCGATCAGGCTCTTGCCGGTTCCCGACTCGCCCGTCACCAGGATCGTGGTCCGCGTCTCCGCCACCGTATCGATGAGATCGAATACCCGGACCATCTTGTAGTCCTGCCCCAAGACGTTGTCGAGCGAGTATCGCATGGCGAGCTGCTGTTTCAGCACCCGGTTTTCCCGCAGAAGCGACTGCTGTTGGAGGGCCCGCTGCACGACAAGTCGAATCTCGTCATCGACGATCGGCTTGGTCAAGTAGTCGTACGCCCCCATCTTGATCGCTTCGACCGCGGACTCGATCGTGCCGTAGCCCGTGATGACGACCGTCACAACCTCGGGAAACCGGTCGCGTATCGTCCGCAGAAGTTCGAAGCCATCCGACTTCGGCATGTTCACGTCGCTGATGACGAGGTTGAACGAGTTCCTGCCGAGCTGCGTGACCGCCTCCGCCACCGAATCCACGCCGACTACCTCGTAGCCCTCCAGCCGCAAAAACTCGGAAAGCGAATCCACGATGATCCGATCGTCGTCCACCAGCAGTAACCGCGGCCGCGTCTGACCGTCCGCGTCACCCTTGCCGCCCGGTCTCGTCCCGACCAGGCCGACGCGCTCCGGTGGATCCTTGGTCTTAGGCACGTGTCATGACTCCTTTGTCGATCGGTCGCGATTCTCCGTTTCGAACGCGACCTAATCACCACCCATGTCGAGCGTCGTGTGGTGGCTCGCGGGTACCGCGGCGCAGTTACGCACGGGGACTCGAACCGTCATCCGCGCCCCCGCCTCCGCCCGGTTTTCCGCCGTGATAGAACCCGAATAACGCTCGATGATGTCCTTGCAAACCGCCAGCCCCAATCCGGTCCCCTTGCCCGACGCTTTCGTCGTATAGAACGGTTCGAACAACTTGTCGACATCCGACGGCAGGCCGATTCCCGTATCCTCGAACGTGACAATCACATCGGGCCCTTCGATTCCGGTCGTGATGATCAACGTGCCGGAATCCGGCATGGCGTCGATCGCGTTCTTGATCAGATTGCAGAAGACCTGGAAGAGGCTGCTTCCGCGCACGACCGGCATGTCCTGTTTGTGAAAATTGCAGACAACCGTCACCTTGTTGTCCTGGGCCCGACCGACCATCGCGGATACCGCATCCTCCGCGATCTTGTTAATCGTCGCCTGTTCGAAACGGGTGTGCGTGGTTCGCGAGAATTCGAGCAACGCCGACGTGATCTGTGCCATTCGCGTCAGCCCCGCACGGGCCTGTTCCAGGTACTCCCGCGTCTTGGCGTCGCCCGATTCGTCCACTCTGCGAAACGCAAGATTGGTGTAGCGCATGATGCCGTCGAGCGGATTGTTCAGCTCGTGGGCCACGCGGGCCGCAAGCTTGCCCACCGCGGCCAGCCGCTCGGAGACCGCCAGCCTCTGCTCCATGCTGATCCGACTCGTCACGTCGTCGGCCATCAACAGTCCGCCCAGCACCTCCCCCGATGCGGGCTCGCGTAAGGGCGTGATGACCAGATGCAGATATGTTTCCGGTTGATCCTTCGCCGGACGCATGACGGCGTCGATTCGACGGGTCTGTCGGCCGTCGAGAACCTGCCGCAGCTCATGGCGCCAGCCCTGATACGCGTCATCAAGGGTCAATTCGGAAAGTGCCGCACACACGTCGTCGGCACGCGGCAGCAGGGTGCGGGCCGCTTCGTTTCGGTATATCACCTGCATGCCGGGGTCAAAGACGATCAAGACGCTCGATATCGATTCGAATACCGCCCCGAGAACGTCGGCGCTCGGGACCTCGGCTCCGAGCCGGGTTGGCAATTTCGCATCGGAATCCGGCCTCGACACGTTGGCAGACGTGGCCGGAATGACACTGGTTCGGCGCTGGTCTTCGGCCATGGAGGCTCCGTTCCACTCGGCAATGATGCGCCAACGCCTCAATTTCGAGGTCTTCGTCAGATCACAGAGGGAGTATCGGTTATCGACGACGCCAGTCAAGCCAAACGTGTAGCCTCTCGTCATCATGGATGGTGAGTTCAGGCACCGATATCATGAACGTTGCGGTCAAGCGTGCGGATTCGCCGCCCGAATCGCGGGGCTCGATCTAATCCCAAGCCTGATATATAATTATGGGCCGATATTGACGGCGCAGAGACCGCACGACGTGGACGTGTCTCGCGGATGATCGCGGAGGTCGTTGAAAATATACAAAAGGCCTGGCCGCAATCCGTCATGGGAGGGGCCCGCGGAGACCAACACCGCGGGATCGCCATAACCCATTGATGAAGCTCGGGTTGTGCCGAGAGTGAGGCGGCGTCGGGCAGTGCGCTATGACTATTGAACCAACCGGGAGTTGTCGCGATGAAAAAACTGATCATCACCGCAATCATCGTCACCGTACTGGGCGGGGGAATTTTCGGACTCTCTCGTATTCGGATGGCCTCGTTTCTGGACGGGGAAAAGGAATTGGTCAACCGCGGTGATCTGCTGATCCCGGTGACCGCAACCGGCGCCGTCGAACCGGATGAGTTCATTCTGATCAAGTCCAAGGCGAGCGGCAAGGTCGAGGACATCATGGTGGTTGCCGGCCAGCTTGTCCGCGAAGGCGACGTGCTGCTGAAGCTGGATCCGGTTGATGAGAGGCGGAATGTCGAAGCGGCCCAAGCGAATTTCGACCGTCTCGAGTCCGCCCTCGAAAAGGTCAAAATTAGCCTGGAAAATGTCAAACGCGATCTGCCGCTGCAAACCAAACAGGCGCAGTATCGTCTCAACGATGCCATGGCGCGTCTGAAAGAAGCCGAATTCAAGTGGGAACGAATGCAGGCGTATATCGACCGCGGAGCTGCCGCCACGGTGGAAGGCGTGACCATGGAAGCGATCTTTCTGACGTCTAAAGCCGCCAGGGAACTCGCTGCCGTGGAGCTGGCTCGGGCGAAAAACAACGAAGACCTTGTGCTGAAAAGTGCAAAGGAAGACGTCAAACAGTCCTTAAAAACCCACGAGCAGGCCGGAAAGGACCTCGAGGAGGCGAAGCTCCGCCTCGAGGAGACCACCGTCCGGGCGCCGACAGACGCCATGGTCTACAGTGTCAGCGTGGCGACAGGCGTGCTGGTCCAAAGTGGTACGGCATCGTACACCGGCGGGACGCCGATCATGGTGCTGGCCGACACCAGCTCGATGTTCGTCATGGCCCAGGTTGACGAGGCCGACATC
>JAPULF010000151.1 GCA_027295245.1 Planctomycetota bacterium | reverse complement strand
TGACAAGCACGCCGTTGAGGCTCTTGAACTCGATGAGTTCGTAATCGTCGGCCCGCTTGCGTATCTGGAAGTGCTTCCGCGACACCTTGGGGTCCTTGATTTGTATGTCCCGCGCCGGGTCGCGCCCGGCGGCCAAGGGCCTGTTGGCAATTTGAAAGTACGTGCCAGCCTGCTCGCCGGACGTGATGGTAAGGCTCGCCACGATTGGTCTCCCGAGTTTCGACTTCGTTACCCGTGCCGTCTACCCGTACGCACGCGCGGGCTCGAGGCCGTGCATCGTCTGAAGGGCTTCGTCCGGCATTGTATCCGATCGTGCAAGTCCGCCAAAGGGGCCTGCCCGCCGCGATCCCGGGCATGGTCGGCGGCGCGGGACTTGTGAATCGGCGCCTGACGTGCGTAAATGTACCGGCCACGGCGCGGGAGCGAGTCTGTCGGTATCAAGACGATCGAGGTGTCAGCGTTGCGAACACTACGGATCGGAAAGCGAATGCACGCGCTAGCGATAATTCTCATCGGAATCGTGGTTCCGATGATGGCGTTGAGTGCGGCCTGGGCTGATGGCAATGAGGCGGAATTCGTGCTGCCGGTGGGGCTTTCGCCCCATGTGCGGCCGGTCAAGGACGGGCGAATCGACTGGGCGGAGGGTTTTATATTTGCGGAGGGCCAGGGCAAGGGGTCGGGCCGGAAGCGTGCGGATCAGGATCGGCTCATGGCCAAGCGGGCCGCGGAGCTTGCGGCGGCGCGGAACGCGATACTGATCGCGGACGGAATTCCGGTGGACGCGGACGGCCGGTTCAAGAACGTGCGGACCGGTGAGGTTCGTGTCGGCGGGCAAATCAAGGGGCACAAGACCGTATCCGTCGTTTGGCGGGCGAATGCCGATCCGCCGGAGTGCGTGGCGACCGTCAAGGTGCCACTGTGGGGCGTCAAGGGCGTGGCGTCGGTGGTTCATGCGACGCAAGTCAACAAGATCCGGCGATCGCGGCAGCGGCATTTGGTCCTGGCGGGCGGCGATGCGGATGTCTCCGACGAGATACTGGTGATCGACGCGCGGGGACTCGGGGCCGAGCCGTGCCTGTATCCCGTCGTGCTCGGCACGGACGGCGGCGTCTTGTACGACATCTCCACGATTGTGGGCGGGGGCCAATCGATTGCGCCTGCGGTTCGATATGTCGAGACTTCGATGACGTACGAGGCTTTGCGGGCGAGTCTCTCGGGCAATCGGGACGGCGTGCATCCGGCATCGCCGGTTGACGACGCGCACCTGGGGTTTTTCGGCACGTTCAAATCGTCGCCGGATAGGAGTGCCTGGAATGCCTGCGATTCGATGGCGGTCGGATCAGGCGGGGGAACGTTCGGCATGGCATTGGTCGACAATCCACCAAGTACTCCGACGACACGCGCGAGTAGTCGACCCGCGACGAGTCAACCGACGACAAAACCGGACAAGAAGTCGCGTCGACGTCGCCGACGGCGGGCGGTGAAGGCGGTGAGGGCGTCGGGCCAGTCGAAGACCGAGATCGTGTTGACGCGCGAGGATGCGGAGCGGCTTCGGAACGACCCCAGGGGGGCCAACCTGTTGAAGAAGGGACAGGTCTATGTCGTGATGGACGCGGCGGCGGCGGGGATCCAGGGGAGGCTCGATCGGATGCCCGAGGCCCCGGCGCTAGCGCTTCTTGGGCCGCGATGACAGACAATCCGGACAGCACCGCCGACTACCTGAAAGACCGGCCGGTGCTCACCCAAGGCCAGGCCCGATTCCTCTGGTTCGCGGCGCCATTGCTTATAGCCGCCTGCGGTGCCTGGATCATGGGCGCCGTTTCGATCGAACGCCTCGAGGACGTGACGATCGATTGGCGTTTTCGCCTTCGCGGACCTCGCAAACCGCCCGCCAACATCGTCATCGTCGAGCTCGATGAGGCCAGTCGGCATAGTCTGAAACACGACGGGCGTCGATTCAATGCCCGCGAACACCTGGCCCCGGCGATCAACAACCTGGCCGATGCGGGGGCAGTGGCGATCGGACTGGACATCTTGCTGGAGGATGCGGGGGATCCGGCGTTTGACGGTCCGCTCGTGGAGGCGATCGGGTCAACCAACGTGGTGTTGGCGGCGGCCCATGCCGGTGGGATGAAGCGGGCGGCGGCGGCGTTTCTGGCGACCGATCCCAAGCCCAGTGAAGGACTCATTACCGTCGAGCACGACGCGGGCGTGTTGCGCCGCTTTCCGCGGAGGCTGTCGCTGGACGTTCTTGAATCGGACGGCGCGGGGGGGCTACTCCTTGAGCCGATTGCTCACTTTCCGCTGGTGCTGGCGATGTACGCGATTGGGGAGAGCGATGAATCGGCGCAGTTTGTGATCGAGGATCGGACGGCGCGGATGGGATCGTACAGCGTGGCTCCGCGCGAACTCATCGACTTTAGCTCGACGCAGTCGGAATCCGACGCCGGGGTCCTCGGGTGGAAGACGATTCGTTTCGAAGACGCCGTCCGCGGTTCATTCGATGCGGCATCGGTCGATGGGTCGATCGTGCTGGTGGGCGAGGCGGGGATGTTGTGGGATTCGCACACGATGTCGTTGTCGGCCGGCCCGGTTGCGGGCGTGTATTATCACGCCAACGCCCTGGCCCACATACTCGGTCGCCGCCGGTTTGATACCCGGTGGGCAGGGGGATGGCGGCGAGCTGCGTTGACGGGCACGCTGGCTTTCGTCGGCGGGCTGATGGCGTGGAATCCATGCCGCTGGTGGCGGCACCGGCGCGGCACACTGCTGTTGCTCGGAAATCTGCTGGCCGGCGTGGTGATCTTTCTGGGTGGCTGGGCCTGGCTGACGTGCGTGTTGTTCGAGCGCAACGTGCTTCTTCCGATGATTCAACCGCTGATCGTCACGTCCATTGTGCTGGGCTTTGGACTGGCGGCCCAGTGGACGATTTCAAACGCCAATACGCGGCGGCTGGATCGTCGGGCGCGACGGATCGAGACCCTGTTTGCGCAGAGCGTGTCATCGAAAGTGCTGAAGGCCCTCAAGGAAAGGCCCGAAGAGATCGGCCGAATGCAAAACCGAGAGGTCTCGGTGCTGTTTTGTGATATTCGCGACTTCACCGCCCATACGTCGAAGATGCAGCCGGCCGAGGTGGCCGATCTGCTGAACGAGTATTTCGACTACATTACGCAGGCGGCGTTTGATCATGACGGGTTCATCGACAAGTTCGTGGGCGACGAGGTCATGGTCGTGTTCTCCGTGCCCTTCGAGCAGGCGGACCATCCGGTACGAGCGGTTCGAACGGCGATCGCAATCAAGAGGCGGCTGACGGCGTTCAACGCCGCCCGGCGGGCCCGTGGGCAGCCGGCGTTGAATTGCGGCATCGGCATTCACAGCGGGCCGGCGGCCGCGGGGCACATCGGCTCCCGGCAACGCTCCAACTACACGGTCGTCGGTACGACCGTTAATCTGGCCGCCCGCATCGAGCACTTCACCCGGCAAGGCGAGATTCTCGTCAGCGACGCAGTGCGCCGGGAACTGCCGCCGGAGTTTCTCGTTCGTCCGTGGGAAGAGGTCGAAATCCGCGGATCGGCGGGCAAACATAAACTGTTCGAAATCAAGGTCGACGGCGAGGTTTGAACTTGTGAATAGACCAGGTGCGATGATCGGGAATCGGAACAACAGTCATGCGAATTGGATCGTCGGAGTCGCCATCGTCGGGCTCGCGGCTTCGGTTGATTGCAGCGAGCAGGAAGGCATGGCGCCTCAGGCCCGAAGCGGGCCGCATGGGACCGCCACAAATAGAGAGGACAGGGCTGTTTCGCTCTTGGGCCGGCCGCTGTTGGGCCGACCGCTGTTGCCCGCCGAGACGACGCAAGATGACAAACGTCTTAAGGAACTCGCCGACGCCCGGCGACACTTGGCGGAACGACCGGACGATCCCGATCGGGTGATCTGGGTCGGGCGGCGATTGGGGTACCTGTGGCGGATGAACGATGCAATCGATGTCTTTACGGAGGGCATCACCGCCCATCCCGACTACGCGCCTCTGTACCGGCACCGCGGGCATCGATACATCAGTCTTCGGCGATTCGACAAGGCCCTCGACGACCTCGAGCGGGCCGCGGAACTGATTCGCGGGCAGCCAAGCGAGGTTGAACCCGACGGACTGCCGAACACGCGCAACATCCCGTTGACCACGACGGCATTCAATGTCTGGTACCACCTGGGCCTGGCGCGATATCTGAAGGGCGACTACAAGGGGGCTTTGAGCGCATACCACCGGACGATGCAGTTTTCCCATCGATACGACGACAACCTGGTCGCCACCACCTACTGGACGTATTTGACCCTTCGGCGACTCGGGTGGAGCGTGGATGCGAAGTCGATCCTTCGGCCCATTCGTCGGGATATGGACATCATCGAGAACCATGCCTACCACCGGCTTCTTCTGGTATTCAAGGGGGTGGCAACGCCGGAGAACGTCATCGAGGAATTCGAGTCCGTGAGGGTCGATGCTGCCACGTTCGGTTACGGGCTGGGCATGGGTCATTTGCTCAACGGCGAGCCGGACCTGGCGCGCAAGGCGTTCGTCCGGGTGGTGGAGATCGGGCCGTGGCCGGCCTTCGGAGCGATTGCGGCGGAGGTGGAGCTGGCGAGGTCAGGCGACTGACGCGTCATCCGGCGGCAAACAT
>JAPULF010000150.1 GCA_027295245.1 Planctomycetota bacterium | reverse complement strand
CAAGGACAAATGCCCGAGTTTCCGATTCGGGGCTTCCTCAGGCACGCACCCGGAGACACTGCAGGGTCGCCGAGGGCAATCACAAGCTCTTCTCAAAACGATAATTACGATCACCTGGGCTGAAAGACGGTCAACCGTTTGCCCGCTCCGTCTCCACGGACAGACCCCATGCTCCCCCCAGTGGGTACCGAATGCTACCATCCGCCTTCAATCGCGGCCGGACCCGCCGCCGGCTTTCGAGCTAAGATGGCCGACGATGCAGACCATCCCCCGATACCCTCGAAACCGAACATGCGAGTGGCTGCGGCGGACTACGCCTTTCCTGTTTTGCGGCGCCGCGGTCTTCGTTTTCATCGGGAACAAGACCGGCTGTGACCGGACAACGTCGCCCGAACCACCTAACGACGCGGCGATTCCATCGGCCGAGCCGGAATGGCAACCCCGCCGACCCGAGTTTCAGGAAATCGCGGACAGGCTGCGCCGGAGTGAAAACGAGTACCTCGGCTATGGTTTGGTTCAGAAATGGCGCCAAGCCCTGGAGCGCGACGGCCTGACCGCGATTCAGCGGATCGACGATGAGACCACGCTGGCAGGGCTGCACCTGCGAGCCGGTGAGATCGACGACGCGGTGGCGCGGATAGACGCCGCCTTCGACGCCGTGGGCAAATCGACGGCCCCGACCAAGCTCAATGCCTACGTGCTGCGAATGCGCGGTCTGATCTATCTGCGAAAGGCCGAGGTGCAAAACTGCATCCTCAGACACAACCGCGACTGCTGCATCTTCCCACTCAGTGGAGGCGGCGTACACACGGCGCCCGCCCCGGCCGTCGAAGCACGAGCCAGCTTCGCGGCCTACTTGAAGCTTCGCCCCGACGACGGATCGGTCGGATGGCTGCTCAACATCATCGCGATGGCCCTCGGCGACTATCCGGACGCCGTGCCGGAACGCTATCGCATTCCGCCCGAGGCCCTCAAGCCCGATCTCCAACTCGGCCGTTTCGTAGACGTTGCGCCGCGTCTGGGATTGGACACCTTTAATCAGTGCGGCGGCGTGATCGCCGAGGACTTCGACGGCGACGGCCGGATCGACATCGTCACCTCGACCTTCGATCCGGGCGGCCCCTTGACCTATTACCGCAACCGAGGGGACGGCCGGTTCGACGACCTCTCCGCCGCCTCCAGACTGGACGACCAGCTTGGCGGCCTCAACTGCGTCGGGGCCGACTACGACAACGACGGTGACACGGACATTCTCGTGCTGCGCGGAGCCTGGCTGAAGGAAGACGGGCAAATCCGAAACTCGCTGCTGCGAAACAACGGCGACGGCACATTCGACGACGTCACCCACCGGGCCGGTCTGGCCAACCCCGCCCGACCCACGCAGGCCGCCGCCTGGGGCGATTTCGACAACGACGGCGACCTCGACGTGTATATCGTCAATGAATCGCGCCTCGAATACGCCGGCCCGTCCTACCCCGCTCAGATGTTTCAAAACGACGGCGACGGCACATTCACCGACATCGCCGCCCGGGCCGGCGTGACCAACGATCGATTCGGCAAGGGCGTCACCGCCGGAGACTATGACAACGACGGCGACCTCGACATCTACGTATCGAACGTCGGGCGCAACCGGCTCTATCGCAACAATGGCGACGCCACCTTCGCGGATGTCGCTCGGCAGTTTCTGGTGACCCGGCCGGACCGCCGCAGCTTCGCCACTTGGTTCTTCGACGTAAACAACGACGGATGGCTCGACCTGTTCGTCGCGGCCTACGACGCCACCACCGCGGACGTCGCCGCGGACATGCTCGGCAAGCCGCACAAGGCCACGCGTCCGTGTCTATACATCAACAACCGCGACGGCTCATTCACGGACGTAGCGGAAAGATACGGCCTCGCCCACCCCTACCTCCCCATGGGCGCAAACTTCGGCGACATAGACAACGACGGCTGGCTCGACATCTACCTCACCACCGGAGACCCCAACTACGAGTCGCTCATGCCCAACGTCATGTTACGCAACGACTCGGGCGTCCGATTCCAAAACGTCACCCACGCCACCGGGCTGGGACACCTGCAAAAGGGCCACGGCGTCGCCTTTGTCGATTTCGACAACGACGGCGACCAGGACATCTATCACCAGCTCGGCGGATTCTACCCCGGAGACCGCTTTCACAACGCCCTCTTCATGAATCCGGGCCACGGCCGTCACTTCATCAAGATCGAGTTAGTGGGAACCCGAAGCAACCGAATGGCATTCGGCGCCCGCATCAAACTCGTCGTCCGGACCGCCGACGGCGAACGCGAGATTCACCGTGCGGTCGGATCGGTCAGCAGCTTCGGCGGTTCCCCGATTCGCCAGGAGATCGGGCTCGGCGAAGCCACCGCCATCCGACGACTCGAGATATCCTGGCCGACAAGCGGCGTTCGACAGTCGTTCGTCAAGGTTCCCATCGATTCGACGATTCGAATCACCGAGGATCAAGACAGATTGGAAATCCTGGATATTCCCGGATTCGATCTCGACGAAAACAGCACCGGTTGAGTTCGAGGGGCGATGGTCAATGGATCGTCGATGAGTTGCTCAATCAGCAACGAAGGGAAACAGCAAAGCGGGCGACGAGACTCGAACTCGCAACGTCCAGCTTGGAAGGCTGGTGCTCTACCATTGAGCTACACCCGCATTTGCAAC
>JAPULF010000015.1 GCA_027295245.1 Planctomycetota bacterium | reverse complement strand
GGCGACCACGCCATGGATGAATGAGGTCGGATGTATTGCCTATCCTGAATAGGCTATGAGCGATTACCTGTTCGAATGTGGGTGCTGAAAACAGAAGTTTCTGGTGTTTCCACAGCCGTTCGCAATTGGCGCTCCCTCGGAGGTAACTTCATTGCGTCCGACATTTCCCGATTCGCTTCCCTCCCGAATTGCTGGTCGTGTCGAGCCCGCCACTTATGTCTGCTGCCTGCGGCGGCCCGTCGCAGGCGACTGCGAGTATAACAGACCCACCCGGTGCACTTCAAGCCGGTCAACTCACAAACAATCGAAAACCGCCGGACGCGAAAAGGTCCTCCGCTTACGATCCGACACGCGCCGTCGTATATTCGTGGCCGCCGTTCATGTCAGGGTACCGGCAATCGACGGACTGCAGGCCGCCTCCCACATCGATCATGCAACCGATGAATAAACACGCTATGTTTTGGCCGAAAATCTTCAACCGATGGAAACGCGGGCCGATTTGTGCAACCTCAACGGGTGATGCCGGGATTCTCGAGCGGGCACTGACATTTTCATTCGCGCCGCTTAAGATAACGATCCTCGGAAAGGAGTCTGGTCGGAAGGCCATCTTGTGTTCGACACCACGCGCGAACCCCGGTCGGGACGGTTGTCTTGCGGATCTGTCACCGTGTGTGCCCGATCTCAGGCCGTTGTGCTCGTCTACGTACTTTGTCTGGCCGGATGCCGACAAGACGCGGAAAACCACGCCAGGCCGGCCGCCTCGACCGGACCGGCCTCGACGCAGGCCGCCGGACACGATGGCGAACATCGGACGCAAGCGGCTTTGTTGGCGGACGCGACCGAACAATGCGGACTCGACTTTCGACACTTCAATGGCGCGACCGGTGACTATCTGCTGCCGGAGATCACCGGTGCGGGTTGCGCGCTTTTCGACTATGACAACGACGGCGATCTCGACCTTTACCTCGTCCAGGGCGCCGCGCTAAAGCCGGGCGACAATCCAGACGCTGCCCGATGGCCAGGCGACGGGCCGCCGCGCGACAGACTGTATCGCAATGACCTTGCGTCGGACCCTCCCGGCCAGTTACGTTTCACCGACGTCACCGCAGCCAGCGGAATCCGGGGGGTCGGGTATGGCATGGGCGTCGCAACGGGCGATTACGACAACGACGGCCACGTCGACCTTTACGTGACCAATCTCGGTTCCAATCAACTCCTGCACAACAACGGCGACGGCACATTCGAGGATGTGACCCACCAAGCCGGTCTCGACGATCCGTCGTGGAGCACCAGCGCCACGTTTTTTGACTACGACCGCGATGGCCGGCTGGACCTGTTCCTGACCAGCTACGTCTTTTTTTCGATCAACATGAAAAGAGAGTGCTTCGCGCAAAGCACCGCGCCGGACTATTGTGGCCCTGATTCGTACAACCCGGTGCCCGACAGGCTTTTTCACAATCGCGGGGACGGCACGTTCGAGGACGTGACCAAGTCGTCGGGCATTATTTCGGCTTTCGGCGCGGGACTCGGAGTCGTGGCCGCCGACCTCAACGGTGACGGCTGGACCGACATTTATGTGGCCAACGACGGCGATCCGAATCAGCTCTGGTTGAATCAGCGCGGAAGCGGCGTTTTCGTGGATGATGCACTCATGGCCGGCGTCGCCCTCAACCGCATGGGCCGGGCCGAAGCCGGCATGGGCGTCGACGCCGCCGATTTCGACGGCGACGGCGACGAAGACCTGTTCATGACGCACCTGGATCAGGAATCCAACACGCTGTACGTCAATCTTGGCGACGGAATGTTTGAAGACCGTACGATCCAGATCGGCCTGCACGTGGCCAGCCTCCGTTACACGTCTTTCGGTACCGGGTTTTTTGACTACGACAACGACGGTTGGCTCGATCTGCTCGTGCTCAACGGCGCGGTGAAAATCATCGAAAAACTGGCCCGCGCCGGAGACCCCTATCCCCTGCACATGCCCAACCAGCTCTTTCACAACGATGGTCAGGGACGTTTCGTCGAAGTCACGCAACAAGCCGGGGCGGCATTTCAATTGTCGGAGGTAAGCCGGGGGGCGGCATTCGGCGATCTCGACAACGACGGCGACACCGACGTCGTGATCCTGAACAACAATGGGCCGGCCCGGGTGCTGTTGAACCAGGCGGATAACCGAAATCACTGGTTGGGACTCCGTATTCTGGATCGGAGCGGCGGACGTGACAGTTTGCAGGCTCGCGTGGAGATCGTCGGTAGCGATGGAAAGACCCTTTGGCGGCGCGTCTCAACCGACGGAAGTTACTGCAGTGCCGGCGATCCTCGCGTACTGGCAGGGCTCGGCGAGAACGAGAATCCGCCGGTCGTCCGCGTTCATTGGCCCGACGGAGCAATCGAGGAATGGCGCGACCTGGCGACCGACCGCTACTGGACTCTGAAACAGGGACAAGGCGCCGCCCCCCGCAGGCAAGTGCCGGAGAAAGGAAACGGATGAAAAGTGCATCAGGTGAAAACGATGTGGCGACACCGTAGTCAACCCATCCGGGCCGGCGTGCTCTGCTTCATTGCATGCCTGGCGTTCGTCCAGCCGCAGTTGCCGGTCGAAAAAGTCGCCGAAATCCCGCCCGCCAAGGAAGGACTGCGACCGGTTCGCCTCCCGCGGCTTAACCGCCTTGAGCCGGGCGTGGCAAATCAAATCAAATTGGTTCAACAATCGTTCGTTGAGCTTGCAGCCAGGCCGGATGCGCCCGCGAGTGAACTGGCCGAAGGATATGGAATGCTCGGGCAGCTCTATCACGCGTACGAGTTGTTCGAACCGGCGGAAAGCTGCTATCTGAATGCCGGGTCCCTTGCGCCGGACGATTTCCGTTCACGCTACCTGTTGGGTCGGATTTATCGCAGCACCGGGGATCTGGCGAACGCCGAAAAGTACTATAAGGACGTTCGCCGGCGCCGGCCCGATTACGCGGCCGCGGCCACCAACCTGGGAAGTGTCTACCTGCAACTGAATCGTCCGCAAGAAGCCCGCACCCAGTTCGACGCGGCGTTGGCACTGGCGCCGGGTGACGCGGCGGCCCGCAACGGATTGGGTGAAGTGGCGTTGGCCGAGCAGAAATACTCGGACGCCGCGCGGCACTTTCAAGCCGCCCTTGACCGCGCCCCCGGGGCGAACCGCATTCACTACTCTCTGGCAATGGCCTATCGCGGGATGGGAGACCAGGACAAAGTCCGCCACCACCTGCAGCAAAAAGGCAGCGTCGGCGTCCGACCGGTGGACCCCCTGTTCGACAACTTGGCCCATCTCGTTCAGGGGGAACGGGTATTCTTGATTCGAGGCAGGCTGGCGTTCGGCGCCGGACGGTACCAAGAAGCGTCTGACGCGTTTGCCAAGGCAGTCGAAGCCAAGCCCGACAGCGTACGGGCCCGTATCAATCTGGGCGTGTCCT
>JAPULF010000149.1 GCA_027295245.1 Planctomycetota bacterium | reverse complement strand
CTGGGTCTCGAGACCTCTCTGATTGAGGACGGTTGTCGCGGCGTGGAATTACAGGCCGGCGATGTTGAAAGAGCCGTGGCGGAAATGCGTGCGGCAGGTGTACAAGTCCTTCGCGGCTGCGACATCAACTCTACCGATTAGCGATTCTTCAGCGCCAAATCCGCGCGCCACCGCTTCCTCACGTGCGCGGCTCTGATCAGATGCCGCTTCGCAAACAAACACTAGGGCTGGACGATCTCTTTGTATGACTCCGGCCGGCGGTCGCGGAAGAACTGCCAGGTGTTGCGGACCTCGCGGATCATGTCGAGGTCGAGGTCGGCCATGACGATGTCGTCTTCCGATCGCTTGCCTTCGGCCATGATCTGTCCGCGGGGGTCGCAGAAGTAGGACTGGCCGTAGAACTCGCCGAAGTTCCAAGGGGGCTCGGTGCCGGGTCGGTTGATGGCGCCGACGAAGTATTGGTTTGCGACGGCGTGGGCCGGTTGTTCGAGCTTCCAGAGGTATTCGCTGAGGCCGGCGACGGTGGCCGAGGGATTGAAGACCATCTCCGCGCCGTTGAGGCCGAGGCAGCGGGCGCCGTCCGGGAAGTGACGGTCGTAGCAGATGTAGACGCCGACCTTGCCGACCGCGGTGTCAAAGACCGGGTAGCCCATGTTGCCGGGCCGGAAGTAGAACTTTTCCCAGAAGCCGGGGGCGACGTGGGGGATGTGCATCTTGCGGTACTTGCCGAGGTACTTGCCGTCGGCGTCGATCACCGCGGCGGAGTTGTAGTACACGCCGGTCAGGTCCTCTTCGTATAACGGGATGACCATGACGACGCCGTGCTTCTTGGCCAGTTCGCACATCAGATGCGTCGTGGGGCCGTCGGGGATTTTCTCGGTCAGGTCGTACCACTTGGTGTCCTGTTCGCAGCAGAAATAGGGCCCGTAGAACAACTCTTGCAGGCAGATGATCTGAGCGCCCTTTTCGGCGGCCTTGACGATCAGGCCGACGTGCTTGTCGAGCATCGACTGCTTGATTTTTTCGATGGGTGCGTCGCCGGGTTCCGACAGTGTTGCCTGTATCAACGCCCCGCGGACCATGCGTGCCATGTGAATCCTCCATTTGGCTTGTTCTTGGCGGCCATTCTATCGCCTCTTGGCGACGCGTCCAAACGCGCCCGACCCAGGACGGCCGCAGTCGGACGCACGGCGACTCTGTGGACCTCAGTCGAACGGTTGGATACGATATCCATCGACAATCAACCGGGAGAACATCATGAGCACCGTAACCGAAGTCGAATCCGTCAAGCTTCTCGTCAACGGCGAAAGCGTCGAATCGCGGGCAACGCGATTCACCGACGTACACAATCCGTCCACCGGGGATGTCATCGCCCGGACGCCGCTTTGCTCCGCCGATGAGACACGAGGCGTTGTTCAGGCCGCCCATGACGCCTTTCCGGAATGGGCCGATCGGCCGGTCGTGGAGCGGGCGCGGGTCCTGTTCCGATACGTCGCGCTCCTCGAAAAGAACGCCGACGAGCTGGCTCGGACAATCTCACGGGAACACGGCAAGACCCATGCCGAGTCGGTTGGTTCGGTTCGGCGCGGGATCGAGATGGTCGAGTTCGCCTGCGGGATGCCGACGCTGACGATGGGCGACACGGTGCACAACCTCGCGCAGGGCGTGGACTGCGAGACGTTCAATCATCCGCTCGGCGTGTGCGTGGGGATTACGCCGTACAACTTTCCGTTCATGGTTCCGCTGTGGATGTACCCGATTGCGATCGCCTGCGGCAATACGTTCGTGCTGAAGCCCAGCGAGAAGGTGCCGCTGAGCGCGATGCGGTTGGCGGAGTTGTTGCACGAAGCGGGGCTGCCGCCGGGGGTCCTGAACGTCGTGCACGGCGACAAGGAGTGCGTCGACGTGCTGCTGACCGACCCGCGGGTGCAGGCGATCAGTTTTGTCGGCAGCACGAAGATCGCGGAGTATATCTACAAGACCGGAACGGCGCACGGCAAGCGGGTGCAGGCCAACGGCGGGGCCAAGAACCACATTATCGTCATGCCGGATGCGGACATTGAAGGAAGCGCGGCGGCGCTCCAGTCCAGCGCGTTCGGTTGCAGCGGACAACGGTGCATGGCGGGGAGCCTGGCGGTGACGGTCGGCGACGCGGGCGATCCGATGGTCGAGGCCCTGGTGGCCGGGGCCAACCGGATGACGGTCGGCCGCACGGATATCGAGTCGAACGTCGATATGGGCCCGGTCATCACCAAGGAGCACCTCGACGGATTGTCTTCGAATATCGACAAGGGGGTGTCCGACGGGGCCAAGCTGGCCCGCGACGGGCGCGGGGTTCGCGTGGAGGGCGCCCCGAACGGCTATTACCTCGGTCCGACCGTGCTCGACCACGTTGTGCCCGATTCATTCGCCGGGAACACCGAGCTGTTCGGCCCGGTGCTCAGCGTGACGCGGGTCGGCAGCCTGGACGAAGCGATCGATCTAACGCGTCAGAATCCTTACGGGAACGGTGCGGTGATTTACACCCGCGACGGCCACGCCGCCCGCGAATTCAAGCATCGCGCCGGGGCGGGCATGATCGGCATCAACGTGGGCGTCCCGGCTCCGATGGCGATGTTCCCCTTCACGGGCCACAACGCCAGCTTCTTCGGCGA
>JAPULF010000148.1 GCA_027295245.1 Planctomycetota bacterium | reverse complement strand
GCGGGCCAGCGCGCCGAATCCTGCGACGGGCCGGCGGCGAGGGCGGCGGTTCGGTCCTCACTTTTGCAGTTTGTGTAACGTGGAGCAAATAATCGTCCGTGGCGGGGACGATTCGGCGGGCGAGTTGGGCCAAGACCTCCCAGAACCTGATTCGAGTGGACATCTTGGCGATGGTTCGGGAATCCTTGCGTCCGTGAGCGCCCGGATCACGACGACTCAAGACCCGGTGCACTCCGCCCCTGTCACCTTGTGCATGGAATCGTGAAGCTTTTCGGCCAGCACACCGGCGGCGAACCGCTCCGGGTCTGATCTGGCGCCCCCGCCTAGCTGGTGCCACCAGTCAACCGGCTTGGGCGGGCCCTGGGTCCAGGTCGCGCCCTTGTCATAAAAAAAGTAGATATCCCACGCCGGACCCCTTTTTACAACTCCCGTTGCGAATGCCTTTCCCGCACGGTGGCCCGGGTACGGGTCATAGAAGTGCTTGACGCGCGGGTCCATCATCGTGCCGGCGATTCGCTTCGCCGTCTTTTCGTTGTCATTGAACCCGGGCATCTGAATCCACACTATGCTCACACTGATGTCCGCCTTCGGAAAATCTTTAAGAACCGATTTGAGTACCGCACGGGCACCCAGAACACAGCCCGGTCAGGTGGGCGACAACAAGGCAACAAACCTGGTCTTGTTCTTGAACTCATTGAAACGTGACCTCAGAGGCTCTATCGTATCCTCGAGCGACGTGACCTCGACGGAAGGGTCGGATTCCGAATCCGGTATATGCACCGGCCGCATCATCGGACTGATTTGAATGGCGTCGAGCTTGCCCGTCGAGTCTTCGATTTCAAAGTGCATTCGGAGACCCATATCGGCTCTTGAAGCAACCACTTCCACGATGATGTCGCCTTTCCCTTCAGGCGTGACGTCTTGAACCTCGAGCTTGCCCCAGTCCTCGAAGAAGCCCCGGTATTGCTCGAGCCGTCCCGCCATGGGCCGTCTTTTTAGCGAACCCTGCGACCGATTTGCAAGTTCGAACGAGCGTATTGCTTTAGCATCGCCGGTGTTGAACGCTTCAATGTACCCCTTCGCGAGCTTGCCCGCGGTCGTTTCGGGAAACGCCACGGTCTTCGTTCTCGGATTGTCGCCATCGAACCGTCGCATGACCACCGCTCCATCATTAGACTGCAGGGCCTCGAGTACGATGCCGTATTGCTCTTCGCCGGCTTCTTTCGTTTCGTAACCCGCCAAACGAAGGAACTCACGGATGCGCTCGACCGTCACGGAACCTCCCTCCGCGATCACGCGCACCAGCGTCGTGTCCGCCACCCGCTCGGCATGCATGACCCCCTTCATTGCACTGAGTGCCTTCGTAATATTGGCTGAATCAGAATCGTTCACTTCGAGCACGATCAATTTGGCTTGCAGGGCTCCGCTGTCGCCCCCAAGCCGGCACTCGAATGAACTCGCCGCCTCGTCCGACTTCGCACCCGTCGGTGGTTCCGCCTCAGCGGCGGCGAAAGCCGGAACGAGCACTATCAAGAAGACGCACGATGCGAGATTAGGATTGAACATGTGGCTGACTCCGGTCTTGGAAGGGCTCTAGGGATACAGACGCCCCAACAGAGTACACCGGCTCAAATCCTTGATCCAGCCGTTTCCTTGGCCAAGAACGCGGTTTCCAGCTACCCCCCATTGTTCAAGTGCCGGTCGATGATGCGTGCAAGCTCCTCGATGGTGCGGAAACCGATGACCATTTCGGAGCCAGCGAAGAACGTGGGCACGCTGCCGACGCCCAGGGCCGTGCCGGAAAGAACGTTCTGCTGAACGCGCGTCGCCTTTTTCGTTGCCGTCCGCACAGGGATCGAACACCGTTCGATCAAGTCCGACGTGGGTGGCGTAGCGATGGAGGATTTCGTTCGAGAGATCGGTTTGATTCTCGAATGCCACTTTGAGAAAGTCGAAGAAATGACCCTGATCATCCGTGCCAATCGGCCAATGGTGCACTCCAAAAAACTCAGCTTATCGAACCTTGTACCGCGGCTCGAGCTTCGCACGGCCGGGGCTTGGTCCGTCCTCCCCCCGCCTGCCGCGGGCGGACTCAGGATCCCTCGGGCATAACGGACCAACCGCCGGACGGATGGGCCGAGAACGCTTCGAAGAATTCTTGTTTTTTCCGATTTCACCCTTGGCGACACCTGACTCTGAGGTCTAGGATTATCAGGAGATGGCAACGACAGAGGCCGGCTTTGTGGGCATCGATGTCGCAACACCCGTTGCTTGAGCCGCTTGGCCAATCGTCATCAACCGTTCGTTCTGTGCCATCGCGCATCCAAGATGGCCGAAGTCGAGGGTAAATCGAGGGCGACGAGTTCGTCGAGACGAGCTTTATAAACCATGATCAATCCCAAGAATAGCGTGCGAGCCTTCCGAAGAAATCATCTGCGTCTTGGCGTACTTGTGAGCACCGCCTGCGTATTTGCCGGTTGCGACTCGTTCCCGTTTCCGCCTGCTGCCACAACAATTGAATACAAGCGATCAGGCTGCTTGGAAGAGAGCCTTTCCGTGACGTTCACCGCAATCACAGTCGATTCAAACCGCACCTTCCAGTGGTTCTTCACCGACGGCACGGTGCTGCTTGGGCAAACGGTCGTTCATACATTTGCGCGGCCGCGCAGCTATGGGGTCACGCTCATCGCGGGCGCCGAAACCGTGCAAAGCAATGTAACCGTCCCGGTGCTTCGCGCGTGCGATGATGATCCCGACTCGGCTCGGGACCGTCGCGTTCCGAACGAAGGCCAAGGGCACGTGCCCGAGGGAACGGTTGTCAATTACGAAAGCAATCCCCCGGCCTCCGGTCCCCACTATTCGGGCTTTGGCCTCGCCCCCGTCGCCGCTGGATTCTATGAAGAAGCGCTTCGGCCGGAACGGTGGGTTCACAACCTGGAGCACGGGTATGTGGTGGTTTTGTATGACTGTCCGGGAGATTGCGATCCCAGTTTCCTGGCCCAGCTTCAATCCCTGTTCAACGACACACCCCCAAGTAAATTTGGCACCCGGAAGATGGTCGTCACCCGATACGCCGGTTTGCAGCCTTCAATCATGGCCGTGGCCTGGGACGTGCAACGCGACTTCGATAC
>JAPULF010000147.1 GCA_027295245.1 Planctomycetota bacterium | reverse complement strand
GTCGGCAGAAATCGTGAGAAACACAGGATCCAGAAACCGCCGGTGATGACCAGGGTGGTGAAGACGCAGGCGACGCCGACGCTGCGATGGCTGCGGACCAGGGCCGCGCCGGGGTCGGCCGTGGCCTTCAGCTCGCGGCGGTAGCGCCACAGGTAGTGGACGGTGTCGTCGACGGCGATGCCCAGCGAGATGGCCAGTATCATGGAAGTGGCCATGTTGATCGGGATGTTCAGCCAGCCCATCAGCCCGAGGCACGCCACCATGGGGAAGAGATTCGGAATCATGCCTATGGCCGCGAGCTTGAGTGATCTGAGCAAGAGTACGGAGATCGCGAAGACGGCTATCAGCGTGATGACAAACGTTGTGTTCTGATCCGACAGCAGGCCGGCAATCAGCGTGGCGTAGAAGTAGTACAGGCCGGTTACGGTCACGTCGTAGTCCGGCCCGAACGCGGCGGCCGCGTTTCGGCGGACGTCCTCGGCCATTTCGATCTTCTCCCACACGCCCGCCGCTTCGCGGGCCCGCAGGCTGACGCGTAAAGTGTCGCGGTCGTCGGTGATGAAGTTCTTGATTGCGTCGGGACCGAGCATGGTTCCGAGGAGAGTCTCCGCAACCTTGAATCGGAGTTGCAGCTCGTACTCGGAAGTCGGCAGGCCGACGTTCGACAGGCGCAGGACGTCCAGCAGCGAGATCGACTTTGTGATCGGGCCGTGGGTCGCCACGGCATAGGCGGCGACGCGGTCGCAGGCCCGGATGGCGGGGAGATTGACGATCGATCCGCCGTCGCGGCGACGGACCTCGAGTTCGATCGAGCCCAGCGGCGCGAGGTTTTGTTCGACGAACTCGTACCCCGTACGGACGGCACTGCCCTTGCGGAAGTTCTTGACGAAGTCGCTTTCGAATTGCAGGGCGGGGATCGGAATCGCGAGTACGCCGGCCGCCACGAGGAATGCGATGATCACGACGGCCCTGTGCGACAAGGTCCACTCGGCCAGACGGCCGAGGCGCGTCGAAAAGGCGCGGTGCAGCGCGGCCCGCGGCTGGTCGGTTCCGGCTCGACCGCCGCCCAGCATGAAGACGCCGGCGAATGCGAACAGCAACGCCAGCAAGAGCCCGAGCACCATGAGTGCGCCGAAGTCTCGCACCGGCCGGATGTCCGAGATGCACACCGAGGCGAACCCGGCCGCGGAGGTGAGGATCACGGCGGTGCAAGGGGCCATGAGATTGGTGAAGGTCCCGAGCGTACCGCCGCGGGCCTCGCGATGTCCGACCGCGAGATGCACGCAGGTGGCGACGGCGAGCACGGCCACCATGATGACAATCATCTGCGTGGTCAGGGACATGTTCACCCCGAGGGCGACAGAGGCGCCCAACGTTGACAGCACCGCCGACAGTGCGACGCCGACGGCGAAGAGCGCCGTGCGCCACGAGCCGATCAGGGCGTAGAGCACGAGCGTCATCAAGACGGCCACGCAGATCGAAAACACGCGGAGATCTTGGCGGACCAACTCGAACATCTCGAGCATGGTCACGTATGGACCGGTGAGGATGATCTCGAGGGAGGGGTATTCGCGTTGGGCATCGGCGACGAACCGCCTCAGCTCGTTGACCGTTTGTCGACGCTGGTCTCCGTCCCCGCCCTGCTCGGACATTTGGAGGATGATCGCGGCGGTTCGTTCGTCGTTGCTGACGAGTACGCCCTTGACGAGCGGATGGCGCATCAGCAACCCGCGGCCGAACTTCGGGAGTTTGGTTACGGCGGCGGCCCTCCGGACGGCGGGGAGTGCCTCGGCCTTCGGGACAATCCGCTCGAGACACGCGAGCGTCTCTTCGTCCAAGGCGCCCTTACCTCGAACGGCAATCAAGACCAACTCGTTTCCGCCGAATGTGTCGATAAATCGTTCGAATGTCGCGAACTCTTCGTTGCGGCTGCCCACGAAGGCCGCGATGGAATAGTCCTCGCGCAGCCCGCGTGTGAACAGGGCGACGATCGAGGCGGCCGTACCGAGCGCGGCAATTGCGATGATCTTTCGGTGATGCAGGTTGAGCCAGCGAATGATCGCCCATTGCATGGTGTTGGACTATAGGGTGAATCGCGGGCGGGCTAAAGGGATCACAGCGCGCCGTCCGTCCCCCATCCCTGGAAGGGATGGGGCACCCTCCGCTCCCTCCGCTTGCTCTGCTCTCTCCGGGATACGATTTCGGTTTCGACTTCATGTCGTTAGATGACTATGCTTGCTTCGCGAGCGAAAAAGCACTGTTGGAGCCCGTCTATGGATCCTGACACGACTCGAGAAAACATCAGGAAGGCCGGTCGGCGCGCCGTCGACTTGTTCGCGGAGGTTTTCGACGGGCCGGAAGAAAGCCGGGTCTCGCCCGGCGGCGATCGAGAATCGGTCCGACGACTGTTTGCCGATACCCTCGGCGATGGGGGTGTCGGAATTGAGACGGCGGTCGACGATTTCGCGCGGCTGGCGTTGCCCCATTCCATGCGCACGCCGCATCCCTTGTATCTCGGTCTGGTCAACACGTCGCCGTTGCCGGCGGCGGTGCTCGGAGACCTGCTGGTGTCCACGCTGAACAACAACGGCGGGGCGTTTCGGCAGGGGCCGGCGATGTGGGGCGCCGAGCAGGCGGTGCTCGGGGAATTTGCGCGATTGCTGGGGCTTGAAGGGGCCCATGGCATGTTCTTGCCCGGCGGGAGCT
>JAPULF010000146.1 GCA_027295245.1 Planctomycetota bacterium | reverse complement strand
CGCAACGATGCCGTCACGGTCGCCGAACTCGGCGACGCGAATCCGACGCATCTTATCATCTCTCCGGGTCCGTGTACGCCGCGCGAGGCAGGCATCAGCACGGCGGCGGCGGCCCATTTTTGCGGGCGGATACCGGTCCTGGGCGTATGCCTGGGGCATCAATGCATCGGGGCGGCGTTCGGCGCGGACGTCACCCGGGCCGATCGAATCATGCACGGCAAGACCAGTGAAATCCGGCATGACGGGAAGACGATTTTTCGGGGCCTGTCCAACCCCTTTACGGCGACTCGCTATCACTCGCTGATCGTGCCGTCCGCGGACGTGCCGGACGAGTTCGAGGTAACGGCCTGGACCGATCAAGAGGAATGCATGGGGATTCGGCACAAGCGCGCGAAACTCGAGGGCGTCCAGTTTCATCCGGAGAGCTTCCTGACCGAGGAGGGCGGGCGGCTTCTGGCGAATTTTCTCGAAATATGATGCGACCGTCGGCGCCGCAGCCTAGGCGATAGGCGTTATTCGTTCGTTCAGCCCCAGCACGCTTCGAATGTTCCGGACGTTGACGGGGTGAATGATGCCGTGTTCCGTGACGATTCCGGTGATCAATCGAGCCGGCGTGACGTCGAATGCGGCGTTGTACACCTGCACGGAGGGAGGCGCGGTGGCTTTGCCCATGATGGTGCGAACCTCTTCGGGAGGGCGCTGTTCGATCGGGATCAAGGACCCGTCTAGGGTCTGCATGTCAAACGTCGAGCTTGGCGCGGCGATGTAAAACGGTATCTCATGGGCGGCAGCGAGCACCGCGAGGCTGTATGTGCCGATCTTGTTGGCGGTGTCGCCGTTGGCGGCGATACGATCGGCCCCGGTGATCACTACGCCGATCCGCTTTTGTGCCATCATGACGGCTGCCATGTTGTCACAGATCAGGGTCGTGTTTATTTTGTGGCGCTCCAACTCCCACGCGGTCAATCGCGACCCCTGTAGAAGCGGTCGGGTCTCGTCGACGAACACGGTGAATTCTCGCCCTTTTTCCGCGGCGGTGTACACGAGGGCCAGGGCCGTTCCGTATTCGCTCGTGGCGAGCGCGCCGGCGTTGCAATGCGTGAGCACCCCGGCGCCGTCCGCGATGAGGTGCTGGCCGGCACGCCCGATGGCGCGGCACATGGCGGCGTCCTCGTCGCGGATTGCATGGGCTTCCGCGAGCAGGGCGGTCCGGGCGTCGGTCCAGGTTCGGTGACCGAGTTGTTCGGCACGGCGTCTCATGCGATTGAGGGCCCAGAACAGGTTGACCGCGGTAGGGCGGCTGCCGGCGAGATAATCGCATACTGGGCCGACGTTCGTTTGCCAGGACTGATCGTCCGGTCTTGATTCGTCGAGCCCGACCACAACGCCATAGGCGGCCGCGACGCCGATGGCGGGGGCCCCGCGAACCTGGAGAGTGCGGATGGCGTTCCAAATCGATTTGGAGCACTGGCAGGTTATAGAGACGAGCTCATCGGGGAGCCGAGTCTGGTCGAGGAGCACCAAGGCCCCATGCGGCCGAATGTCGGCGTCCCAGCGTACGGGTCGAAGCGTCGAGTCGGTCTTGAGCGCGGTCATTGTCCGTCCACGCGGATTTCCGCGGTCAGTTCGACCTCAACCGCGGCGTCCAGGGGCAGCTCGTTTGAACCCACGGCGGCCCGTACGTGACGTCCGGCGTCGCCGAAGATTTGGATCATCAGGTCGCTGGCTCCGTTGGCCACCTTGGGCTGGTCATTGAATCCCGGAGCGCTGCTCACAAAAACGCCCAAGCGGACGATGCGTTCGATGCGGTCGATGCCCCCGGCGATGTCAGCGGCGACCGCCAACGCGTTCAGTCCGCATAGCCGCGCGGCGGCGACCGCCTCTTCCAGTCCGATCGCTTGTCCGACTTTTCCTTTCGCGGCAAGCTTGCCGCCGGACAGAGGAATCTGCCCGCTGGTCATCACCAGATTGCCGACGCGGGTGCCCGGGACATAAGAACCTGCCGGCGCGGGCGTCGGCGGGAGGCTGATGCCGAGTTCGTGCATTCGCTCGGACGGTGTCATGGGTTGCTTCACTTTCTTTCTTCGGTGGCTTCGGAACCCGGGCGATCGTCGGAGGGCGGTTCGGAATCGTCGCCTCCGGCGGGCCTTGTCGCCGGCGGGCCCGGCGATGCGTCCATCATAGCGCCTGAATTCGCTTCAGGCAGGGCGTTTGATTCGCCCTCATCGAGATCCGGCGTTTCTTCCGACTCTTGTTGCGGGGTGGCTTCGTCTTCTCCCAAGACGGCCGATAGAAAGCTGGACTCCCATTCCTCGCCGATCTCTATCGGGACGGCCGAAATGAGCCGAATGCTGATTTCTCCGAACATGGTCGATTGCGTGATCTTGATACGCTGCTGACGCATCAATTCGAGCAGGGCCAGAAAAAGGCCGATCATTTCGGGTTTGGTTCGGCCGTGGAAGATGGCTTCGAACGAGAGTTGTCCGCCTTCGGCCTGCAGTCGATCAACGATATCCGTCGCGTGCAGGGAGATGGGCGTGTCGTCGAAGACCACGTCGTGCGTCGCGGGGCCGACACCGATGGAAGTCATCAGTGTGTTGAAGGCCGCGACGAGATCCCAAATCTGGGCATCGTCGAGGTCAACCTCACCGGGCGGCGCGGGTTTCACCTTCGCCGGACTGCGCGGCCAGCGGGCGGCCTGGACCTCTGCCGCGGCCCCCAAGGCGAAAGAGGCATCCTTGAAGGATTTGTATTCGAGAAGCTGTCGGACGAGTTCCAAACGAGGATCGGCGAGGTCTTCGGCGTCGCTGTCCAGCGACGGCTGTCGCGGCAACAGCATCCTGGACTTGATCTCCATGAGGGTCGCGGCCATTACCAGAAAATCCCCGGCGACATTCGGGTCGATGACCCGAAGCATTCCGATGTATTCGACGTATTGTTTCGTGACGTGGGCAACCGGGATGTCGCAGATGTCGATTTCCTCACGCTTGATCAGGAAGAGAAGAAGATCAAGCGGGCCGTTATACACGTCGGTTCGAACCAGATAGTCGGCCATCGCCATCACCCTCCCGGCAGTCCGGTCCGCGCGACCACGATTCCACACGCCTGGCGAACGTCGCGCATGACCGATTGGGCAAGTTCGCGGGCTCGCCGGCCGCCTGCAGCGAGCGCCGCTTCGACGCGATCCGGCTGGTCGGCCAACTTGGCGCGACGTTCTCTCGCGGGTC
>JAPULF010000145.1 GCA_027295245.1 Planctomycetota bacterium | reverse complement strand
ATCGCGCGGACCGGCGATGCTTCGGAAGATTTCGTCAATGACGCCGCCGGTCGTGTGGTAGTGCCAAACCGAATTACCGAACTCCTCGAACTGATTGAAGATCACGCAATCCGGTCGGGTCCGGCGAATCTCCCAGCACTTGTCGTAGATCTCTTTGACATTGGATTCGCAACCGGGCGTGGCGATCACTTCGGCCCCGATCTCGTGAAGCCAGTCAAAGCGCTCGCGGCTCATCCCCTCCGGCAGAATGCCGATGGCCTCGCACCCGAGCAAGGCACAATCGAACGCACCGCCCCGACAGAAGTTGCCGGTGCTGGGCCACACGGCCTTCTGCGTGGTCGGGTCGAATTGTCCGCTGACCAGACGCGGCACCAGACATCCGAATCCCGCGCCGACCTTGTGTGTTCCGGTCGGAAACCACTTGCCGACGATGCCGATGATCCGGGCCTCCACGCCGGTCAGCGCGGACGGAAACTCGATCCAGTTGCCGTTGTTGAACAGGCCGCCCGATTCAACGGGTTCGTTCTTCCAGGTAATGCGAAAGAGGTTGATCGGATCGACATCCCAAAGCCCGACGTTGCGTAGCCGGTCCTTGATCGATTGCGGAATGAGCCCGGGATCACGCAGCTGCGCAAAGGTCGGAATGACGATGTTGCGCTCCCGACAGCGGCCGACGGCTTTTTCGAGAATAGACTCGGTTGAAATCAAGGCGTTGCGTTTCCTTTTAACCAAAGTTGAAGTATCGCCCCGACGTGGATGCTCGTCAAATTCGGCGGGCCGATCCACACCGGACTCTCGCGTCGATTGCGGCAGGCGGAGTCATGGTCGGACCACGAACCGGTCAGACGGGAGCGGCGACTTCGTGGGCCTCACCGGAGACCGAGAGTTGAACTAGCTTGGGGATCTTGAAGCATCCGCGGCAAGGGCATTCGATCGATGTGTCGCCGGCGACCAGGCGACGCGCCTCTCGAAACGCCGCGCGATTGAAAATGTCCATCCACGAGGACTGCCTGAGGTCGCCCCAAATGAAACGGCGGTCAGCCACGTAGCAACAAGGCAAGACAGTGCCGTCCCAATGGATGACGGGGAAATCGAAAAGGTCGTTGCAGTATGGAACCGGCTGCTCGGACGGATTATCGACGTAAGATTTCGGACCATCGGACGTCCATATACGGCCGTCGAGAAATCCTTCGCCGAGGGCGAAGTCATCGACGCCGATGTCCGCGGCCAACCGGCGGGCTTGATCGATCTCATCCAGGGTGTGCGGAAAGCAAAGGAATCGCCAGACGATCTTCGGCGTGGATGTGCCTCGGGCGTCGCGCAGTTTGACGAACCTCTCGAGGTTTTCGAGGGACTGTTTCGCCGATCCGCCGACCCGATAGCCGGCGTATGCCGTTTCGCTGACGCCGTCGATCGACGCCACGAGAAAATCGAGACCCGAGTCGATGACGCGCCCCATGAGCGCTTCCGGAAACCGGTTCATGTTGGCGTGGACCTGCGTGCCCACGTCGCGGCGGTGTATGATTTCGATGATCTCGGGCAGCCGGGGGTTCAGCACCGGCTCGCCCCAGTTGAAAAGATTGACCTGGACGAGATGCGGCCACAAGTCTTGCAGGTAGGTTTCGATGTCGGCCGGATCGAGAAGCCCCTTGGGAAGGTCGGATTCATGGGTGGGGCATTCCTTACAGTGAAGGTTGCAGAGGTTGCCCGGCTCCAGAACGATCCGCCAGGGAAAGGCGTCGATTCGTTCGGCGCACGCCGCGGTCAATTTCGCAAGGCGTCGGGCATTGTCCAGCTTGTCGGGCGTGCCGTATCGTTGCCAGAGTTGGTCGCCGACCCGAGACAGATTGGGTAAGTCGATGAGCATGAGAGCGCGCCTGCCGGTATCATCATCGACAGTCTTCGCGGCCCCGCTGGAGCCGGTCGCGAAGGTCGAATCCGGTTCCAATACTCAAGTCTCCTCTTGCGCACGCGTCGGATCTATCTTCAAGTAAACGGACAAATACCGCACGCCGATGTAGAACGGGATCGTGTCCACGGCCGCCACCACGACCTTGAACAGGTAGCTGCTGCCGACCAACGCGAGCATAACGCCGAGGGTCTTGTCGCCGCTCCGCCAGGATGCCCAAAAGGTGATGAATATGACCGCGACGGAATCAACCAACTGGCTGATCATCGTGGAGCCGTTGTTGCGGAGCCACAGGTGCCGGCCACGCGTTAGCTTCTTCCAGAAATGAAACAGGTATACGTCACAAAACTGGGCCGCCATGTACGCTACCATCGACGCGAGCACGGCCCCGCGCATGCAGCCGTATAGAATGTGAAACAACACACCCTCTTCCTTCAGCGACTCTCCATTCGGAAGGATGATCGGTTCCGACAGGCGCAGATCCTGCCAGGGAAACGGTTGCCATGATCCATCGGGCAGCCAGCCGGGACGATTCGCTTCGCTCACGGCCGGTGCAAGATCACCGATCCAAAAAACCAGCAAGATGATCATATTGAGCAAGAGTCCGACCCAGACGACGAAAGTGGCACGGCGCCGTCCGTAGAATTCGCTGATGAAATCGGTACACAGGAAGGTCAGCGGATACGGCAGCACCCCGACGGCCAGCGCCAACGGGCCCAGATGTATGAATTTTGTGATGCCCAGGATATTGAGCATCGTCATGGAGCCGAGGAAGATTCCCGCGAACACGAGAAACACCCGCTCGCGTCGCTCGTGGAGTTCGGGGTTCTCGAACGAGTATGGAAGACCGCGGGACATAAGCGGCCGAGCGTAGAATCCTCGCTGCTAATCGTCAACGGTCGCATACGACGAATTTGGGAGCCGGACCCGGCAGGGGTCCGCGAAGGAGGTGTCCGGAAACGAGTATCCCCGGCGGCGGGTTGACGGTTGCCGGGGCCAGGACACATCCACCCGAGGGCTCCGGTGGCCCGTCACCGGGGACAAGAATCTTATCGTCCCGTGACGCTACGAGGTCTTAATGTCTCTGATAGACAATATGCCCGCGAAAACGAAAAGTCGAATCATCGATCTTCGTGAACGGTCCAAACCCGCGGCGACATGCGCCGCCGCGCGACACGGGCGAGAGGCTTCGGAGTGACGACGGTCAGGGCTTGCTCAGTCGGGCGATCGCCTGTTCCAGTTCACGGCGCCGTTCGTATTTCATGCTGCCTCTATTGCCCGAACCGCCGCAAACATCGCAGGACAAGGTGCCGCGACCGGAACACTCCGAGCACTCCCCGACCGTCTTGCGTTCACGACTACCCTTGCATTTTGAACAGGTGATTTTGCCGTTTTCGCAAATGCAAATAGCCTTGCCTTTACCGCTGCAAGGACGACAGGATTCGGTGCGCGTCACCCAGATCCTACCTTCCTTCCGGCGCTTTTTAGTGGACCCTTTGCCATGGCACTTCTTGCACTTGATCTTTCCGGTGCCGCGGCACGACACGTGGGTCTTCTCTCCCTTCGCCTTGCACGCCTCGCAGGGACCCATCTCCCTGCGCTTGCCCCGGGCCTTGCAGCCGTCGCACGGTTTGTCTCCGACCCCCCAACAATCTCCGCATCCGCGCTCGATATCCCCGAACATCCGTCGCAGATCCGACTTGCAACGCGCCAGCACAGCCTTGGTGGCGTTCGGATAGATCGCGGTGAATTTGCCAAGTTCGTCCAGGGCTATGACTGCGTGCCGGTCGCGGCCTCGTTTAAAATCCTTAACGGCATCATCCAGCAGCTCGTCCTTGTCTCTGGTGCTGTTCCTGGCACCGCCCGGATCGCACGGCGCGGATGCCGAACTGACGGCCTTGACCGCCTCGGCCCACTCGGCGTTCGATTTGTCCAGAAGGTAGAAGCTGGATGCGACCCGCTGGGCACACCGACCGGCGAGGACATGCGTGGCCCAAACCGGCCCGGGGGCCTCCGGCACGAGTTCAATGCTCATCGTTGCGAGTGCGGGATACTGAACGTCGGCATGCCCGTGCACTGATAAGTATCCATCCGCCGACACCACGAATTCCACCCGTCCCGACGCGAGGCCCGCCAACTGCTCCCCGATCTTGACCGCTCGATACCCGGCAACCTCGACCTGGGCCGAGGCCGGCGTGCCGGTCACCAGGACGCGACCGCCCACCATATCGCGCAGTTCGTTTTCCCAAAGATCGAATTCGGGCCCGGCCCGCGGCAACCGCTTGGCCTCTCTCACCAACTGAATCGCCTTGCTGTAGTCTTTCTTGAGCGCGGCTCGCCGCGAATCGGCGACCCTCCGCTTGGCCGGCTCCAACTCCGCCTGCCGCTTGACGTCGAGCAGGCGTCGCTCCAGCGGCGCAATCCGGCTGGCAAGATCGCTGGGCACTTCCAACAACCGTAGCTGCGCCATCAAGCTCTCGGCTTTGTCGGGGGCCAGATCGTCCAGCTCCGCCTCGGTCTCTTCGATCAGCCGACCGCAACGGGCCGATAGGGCATTATTGATTTCTACGTCGAGACCGGCCCAGACTTCTGGTGGCAGTCCTTGACCACTGGCCTTATCGAGCGTGCTGCGGGCGGATCTGAAACTGTTCGATCCGAGCAGTTCCCGCACTTCGAGCGGTATCCGTTCCGCAAGTTCCGCCAGCTGGGCCTCGTGACTCGCACGAAACGCGGCGTCCTCCAAGTCCAGGGCCTTTTGCTTGTTATGCCGTTCGACCAGATACCACGAGGCCCCGCCGGCAAGCAGCAGGATCACCAAGGCCGTGATGCCGTACTTCATCCGCTGTTGCCGGTACCATAGGCGGTCCGCCTCGTACGGATCCGGCTCATTGTCCGGCATGAGCGAATGCTCGTCCATGGCCCGACGCACAAGGTGATCCAGGTCTTCGTCTTGAGCGGGCGGGTCCGGCCGACGACCATCGGGTTTTGACGCAGTCATGCGTAGAACTCCTCCGGAGACGATACCCCAGGAATTCAATCGACTTCGAGTAGAGTATATTATCCTGCTCTGTCTTGGGCATGTCAACCGAGACACAAATCGTTTACACGACCGTTCCCGCCACCGGCTGCGGTCAGCGGCGCGAGGTCGCCAAGACCAAGTAGGTGCCCGTCGGGACGGGTGAATACAAGAGCGAACAGAAAGGTGAAGTGCTACTTGCCAAGCGATACAAACGTTGAATACGCCGGCGGAGACGGCCACCGCTTTATATTCAGTCTTGCGTGGATAACTGTAATCTTGAGCACGGGAGTCCGACCGGCGGCGGGGGGTGAGCCCGGGGCCCGTTTTGACGCCCCAATCGCGCTGGAGCATATCCGAGTCGTGCGGCGGGCCGGCGACACGATCGAAGACGCAACGATTCTGATCGACAAGGGCCGCATTTCGGCCGTCGGAGAGGGAATCGCCCTTCCCACCGGAACCGACCGAATGGACGGCACCGGCTTGGTGGCGTATCCGGGATTCATCGACGCCCATTCGCACGCGGGCGTGAACGCGGAAGAGCCGGGCAACGCGCGGCGCCGCCTGTTCGAAGACGAGTCGCCGGACGTGCGCGACGGTCCGCAATCGGCAACGGTCCAGGCGTATCGGCGATCGGTCCATCCACATTGGAAAGCCGAAAACCTGATCGATCCGGCATCGAAAAAACTCGAGAGCCTCCGCAAGGCCGGTTTTGCAACGGCCCTACTCGCGCCCCCCAAGGCCATTCTGGCCGGACACAGCGCTGTCGTTCAGCTCGGCGACCGGCCGATACGGCGGCAGATTCTTGCAACGGACTTCGCTCAACACGCGGCGATCGTTCGACCGGGCCGGCCGCCTGGCGAACGAAACGTTCGGGGGCGATACCCCGGCACGACCATGGGTGCGATGGCGTTGTTTCGCCAAGTTCTCCTGGATGCCCGATGGCACGAGTCGCTGCACGGATGGGCCACCCGTCATCCAAACGACACGCGGCGTATTCCATTCGATCGCGACCTGGAGACGGTCTCCCGCATCCTGGCTCGGGAGATTCCGGTCATTTTTCACGCAAACACGGAAAACGAGATTCATCGCGCACTGAATATGGCAAAGGAATTCGAGCTGCGCCCGATCATCAGCGGCGGTCGCGAGGCATGGCGCGTCGCAGACAGGCTGAAGGCCGAATCGGTTCCGTTGATCGTCAGCCTGGCATTCGGGGATGAACCGCGCAAGGTCAAGCCGATCGTGGAACCCACCACGCAGCCCCACGAAACAAGTATCAAACGGCTCTTCGGTAAGAAATGGCAGGGTCGTCCGTTCGAACCCAAGCGGGCCGTCGATGAGCGCCGTCGTCTCTGGGAGGAGAAAGTCGACAACTGCTTGCGTCTTCACGAGGCGGGCATCTCCTTTGCACTCGCATCGGGGGAGCACGAAACACCGAACGAATTGTTCAAGAATCTCCGAAAGGCGATCGAGCGCGGCCTGCCGGAAGACGCCGCCGTCGCGGCCCTGACCAAACACGCCGCCGACCTACTGGGAATGTCGAACGTGCTCGGAGAGATAGAGCCCGGCAAGCTCGCCAACCTCACCGTGCTGTCCGGCCCGTTGGCCGACGAGAAATCCAAGGTGCGCTGGGTGTTTATCGATGGCCACCGGCACGAATACGGATTGGAAGGAAAGAAGGAATCGAAGAAGGAGGGGTCCGAGGACGACGACTCCGATGACGATGACGATGACGATGATGTCGACGACGACGAGTCCGCCGATGCATCCACGACGCAACCGTCAACGACAACGACTTCCGCGCCGGCGGACGAGACCGAGGGCTACCCGGACTGGCCGGTGGAACTGGAATCCGACCGCCGCATGACGTTTCAGACCGGCGGGACCGTCGTGCTGCGAAACGCGACCATTCTGACCGTCGGCCGGGGCCGGCTTGAAGGGGCCGACCTGCTCGTGGAGAACGGCAAAATCGCCGCCACGGGCGCGAATGTGCCCGCGCCCGAGGGCATCATGGAAATCGACCTGACCGGCTATGTCGTCTGCCCGGGCTTGATCGATGCCCACTCGCACATGGCGACCAGCGGCGGCCTCAACGAATTCACCTTGTCGGTCACGCCGGAAGTGCGCGTCGCCGACGTGGTCAACCACCGAGACACCGCGATGTTTCGAGCCCTGGCCGGCGGCGTCACCACGATCCACACCATGCATGGTTCCGCCAACACCATCGGCGGACAAAACGTAGTGCTCAAGCTCCGGTATGGTCAACCGGCCTCAGAGTTGATCTGGCGGGACGCCCCGCAAACCATGAAATGGGCCCTGGGCGAAAACGTCTCTCAGAAGCACGCCGCCCGCAATCGAGGCACCCGGTTCCCCAACAGCCGAATGGGTGTGCAGGCCGTGCTCCGCCGCTCCTTGGATGCCGCCTCGAAATACAACGACGACTGGAAACAGTTTCGCGAGGCCGCGCGGCGCGGCGAGGACCCGCGACCGATACGCCGCGACCTGCGACTCGAAGCCTTGGGCGCGGTTCTGTCGGGCGATATCTGGATTCACTGCCACTGCTATCGCGCAGACGAAATCCTTCAACTGCTGCACACCGCCGAGTCACACGGATTTCGCATCGGCGTTTTGCAACACATCCTGGAAGGCTACCGCCTGGTTCCGGAGATCCACCGGCACGGGTGCAGCGCGTCGACATTCTCGGATTGGTGGGCGTACAAACTGGAAGCCTACGACGCCATCCCGCACAACGCCGCCAGGATGGTGCAAGGCGGCATCGTATCCACCGTCAACTCCGACTCCGGCGAAGTCGTTCGCCATCTGAATCTGGAGGCAGCCAAGAGCATTGCCTACGGCGGCCTGGATGAAACGGACGCCCTGCGGCTGGTCACGCTCAACGCCGCCATACAACTCGGCATCGACAACCACGTCGGTTCGATCGCGATCGGCAAGGACGCCGACCTGGCGATCTTCGACGGACACCCGCTCGACACGTTCAGCAAGTGCGTCATGACATTGGTAGACGGCGAGGTCCGTTTCGTTCACCCGGAATTCGACCCCGTCGAGCCGCCGTCGCCGAAGCGGCAGATCATGTCCTTTGAGGGCTCGCGGCGCGAAACGCCCGCCCCTCCGCTTAGCGCAAACGAATACGCCTTGATAGGTGGAATCGTCCACGCCGTCCCCGGTGAACCGCCGGTCGAAGGCGCCGTCGTCTGGATTCGAGACGGCCGCGTCTCCGTGGAGCCGCCCGGCACGGACGCACAGGACGCCGAGTCGGTGATACAAATCGACGGCCTCCATGTGTATCCGGGGCTCATCGACGCGGCGTCTACGCTGGGGCTTGTCGAAATCGGACGCGTGACCGAAAGCGTCGATTCGTCGGAGATCGGGCGGTTCCAGCCCGATCTGCTGGTGCATCGCGCCATCAATCCGCATTCGGAACTAATCAACGTGGCCCGCATCGGCGGTACGACCAGGGCGCTGATCATTCCCGGCGGCGGTGTCGTTGCCGGGCAGGCGGAACTGATCAAGCTGGACGGCTGGACCGCCCCCGAGATGGCGGCCGGTTCGGATCGATGGCTCGCCGTACGGCTCCCATCGCTCGGAACGAATCTGCCCAAAGACGAACGGTCCAAGCAGATCGACGAACATGTATGCGACATCGCGAAGATAGAACGCTACTTCGAACGGGCCCGTCGTTATGCCGAGCTTCGCGAAGCGGACGACATCGACGATGAGCGGCGTCCGCCGTACGACAGCCGATGGGAGGCCATGATTCCGTACATGCAAGGCCGGCGACCGATCCTGTTTTCGGCGCAGTCTTACAAGCAGATACTGGAGGTGCTGGCATTCGCCGAGCGCGTGGCAGTCAACCCGATCATCAACGGCGGACGCGACGCCTGGAAACTTGCCGACCGCCTTGCCGCCGAGGGCATTCCCGTCATCGTTCACGGCTCGACGACCTATCCCGAGCGCCCGTTCGGCACGTTTGACAGCGGCTACAAGAACGCAGCCGTTCTCGACGAGGCCGGCGTCACGTTCTGCATCGCCCGCAATTCCGCGTCCAATGCCCGTCAACTCGGCATCGAGGCCGGCATGGCCGTGGCCCACGGTCTCGATCCCGACCGCGCCGTGTACGCAATCACGCTGGGAGCCGCTCGGGTACTCGGCGTCGACGACGAACTCGGCTCGCTCGAGGACGGCAAACGGGCCGACTTGATCGTGACGGACGGTCATCCGTGCCGGGCCTCGACGCGTGTCCTGTACGAATTCATCGACGGCAGGCCCGTCATGTTGGAGAGCCGCCACACGCGTTGGGACCGCAAGTTCAGGGACCGGCCCGCGCCCGACCTCGGCCCGCCGCCGGATCTCCGCGGTCCGCCGCCGATGCATCTGGCGGGTTAACGACGGCGATTAGTTCGGAGCGTCGGTTATGTCAGACGATCAACTCGCGTTCGGATGGGCCGAACCCGACGACACTTCGTCTGCGACGGACCTGCTTCCCAGGGCCCGGACACTGGCGGAGCGTTTGCGAAGTCTTGCCGAACGCGGCGTATACATCGGCACGTCAAGCTGGAAATACCCCGGCTGGCTCGGCCAGATCTACAACCCGGTCCGGTACGCGACCCGCGGCAAACTCTCACAGAAACGATTCAACGACAGTTGCCTCGCCGAATACACGCGCGTCTTTCCGACGGTGTGCGGCGACTTCGCCTTCTACCAATTTCCGACGCCGGCCTTCTGGCGCAGGACGTTCGAGCAGGTGCCGGACGGCTTCCGCTTCAGCCTGAAGGTTCCGGAAGACATCACGGTGGAGCACTTTCCCGACCTGCCGCGATACGGTCGGCGGGCCGGCAGCGACAACCGATCTTTCCTGGATGCCGCGCTTGTGGCCGACCGATTGCTGGCGCCGCTCGAGCCCTATCGCGACCGGTTGGGCGTTCTGATCTTTCAGTTCGGCACATTTCATGAGGGGCCGCTGACGGACGCCGATCGATTTGCCGAACGGTTGGGACAATTCCTGGACCGGCTTCCGACCGATCGCTTCGAATTCGCGGTCGAAGTTCGCAACCGCGCCTTTCTCGACCGGCCAAGCAAGTACCTCGACGCCCTACGGGCCCACCGCGTCGCCCACTGCCTCAACAGTTGGACCCGCATGCCGTCGATCGGCGAGCAACTCGAATTGCCCGACATCGCAACCGCGGATCACGTCGCCGCTCGATTCCTGCTTCGCCCCGGCCGAAGCTACAAGCAGGCCGTCTCGGCGTTTTCGCCGTACGAGCAAGTCAAGGATACCTACGCCGAGGGCCGGGACGCCATGCGCCGCCTGCTGGAAATCTTCCTGCCACAGGGTCAGAAGGTCTACGTGTTCGTAAACAATCGGCTGGAAGGAAACGCGATCGAGACCATCGAATCGGTCGTTGGAGACTCGACCGAATAAGGACGGGCCCCCTTCATTCGTTCGGACAAATCACCGCCTTGCCCGTTTCCCACTTGGCGACTTTTTCAAGCGCCTCGTTCACCTGATCGAGACGGAAACGGTGCGTGATCAATTCGTGAAACGGAAAGCGGTCCTTTCGATCGCGCAGAAACTCAAGCGCCCGAGCCCAATGATGCGGCTCTGACCCGTATGAACCGTGAACCTCCAACTCCTTCCGCGTGATCAGGTGGGGATTGAGCGGCGTCGGCCCGGCGTCGCAATACTGCCCGAGCACCATGTACCGCCCCCCGTCACGGGCCAGATCCCAACCCTCCGCGACCGCGGACGGATGTCCGACGCACTCGACGACCACGTCGGCCCCGAGTCCGCCGGTGTGCTCCAGCACGATGCCGCGGCGCTTGGCCGGGTTCTTGACCACGTCGATATCGATCACGACATCGGCCCCGAAACGCTTGCAGCGCTCCAAGCGCTCGGCCGGTCCGCCGATCACGATAATCGGCCGGCCACCGGCGTCGGACGCCAAGGCCAGGGCGGCCAGCCCGACGGGTCCGGCGCCCTGGATCACCACCGACTCGGCCCAACGAAGCGGCATCCGCTCGTATCCGTGAATGCACGTGACAATCGCGCAGCCCGCCCCGATGAGCGATTCAGTCGCCAGGTCCTCGGCCAGTTTGAAGATGGCGGTCCCGGCCCGAAGGTGATGGAACTGTGCGTATCCGCCCAACAGGTGCGGCGGTTTGTCGCACGGTGTATTGACGCCGTAGGCCTTGCGATTGGAGCACCGGCTCGGCAGGCGATGCAGGCGGCAGTATCTACAAGTCAGGCACGGCATGCCCACCGTCCACGACACCCGATCGCCGACCGCCAGCGGATCACCCAGCCAGTCGTCCACTTCGCCGCCGGTGTCGGCAATAACGCCGACGGTCTCGTGCCCCATGATCAGCGGCAGCGGCACGTCGAGCTGCCCCTGGTGCAGGTGAACGTCGGTCCCGCAGATGCCCGCCATGGTAATCTCGACCAGCACGTCGCCGGGCGAGAGTTCGTCGGGCAGCGGATACTCTTTCACCGTGATGGGCCCTTGAAACGAGTCCATCACGGCGGCCTTGGCAGTGTGGGATGTTGACATGATGATATGATGTACGCCGAGGCACGCTTGGGCAAGTCTTCGGCAATTGGAAACTATTGCAATGCTTGTGGCACCGGCGTCTCGCCCGGGGTGGCACCGACGGGACACAGGCTTCACACTTGGGTTCTGGGACAGCTCCCAAGAGCGAGGGCGAAATGATCGACAACGGCGTCGAGGCGACCGAGCCCGAACCTCGCAAGCCCGTCTCGCCGCGACAGTGGCCATTCCATCTTGGTTGTATTGTCGTTGCAATCTTGTTATCTGTGCCATACTTGGTCG
>JAPULF010000144.1 GCA_027295245.1 Planctomycetota bacterium | reverse complement strand
ATGTACTCGGCGAGGTAGCCGCAGGTCGTGGAGCGGCCGCGCTGGACCGCCTCCGTGACTTCGTCAATGTCGGCCCCGTCCGCGAACATCTGGAGTGCCCACTTCTTGGCTGGCGACGTGGACGCGGGCTTTCGCGGGGCGGGCCCTGCCTGTGGGGGCTTCGCGTGGGCGGGCAAGGGCATGCCGGACGGTGTGGATTGATTGGTATCGAGGCCGTGTTGCTCGCAGTATTCGCGCACGCATTTCGTGGTGCGCTCGCCGAAGGCCGCGGCTTTCGCATCGCCGATGCCGTGTGCCTCGCGAAACTGCATCAGCGTGACCGGCCGGCGTCGGGCAATGTCTCTTAGCGTGGTATCGTGCATGATCGTATACGCCGGCGCGTCGCGCTCGTTGGCCAATTCCAGCCGCAAGGCGCGTAGGACGTCGAACAGCCCTTGGTCCACGCCCTCCCACGAGTCGGACTCGGCCCGCGTCTTCCGTACGACGCGGACCTCCTGCTTGCGAAGCGACACGCGCCGCTCTCCACGCAGTACTTCCCACGACACATTGTTGAGCTGCAAGACGGGCATCTCGTCCGTGGTTCGCGCCAGAATTCCCTGATCGACGAGATCGAACACTCGGCGTTTGAGGGCGGCCTTGTCCATGTCCGACAACAGGCCGTAGGTGCTCAACTGGTGGTGGCGGTTATGAAGCATCCGCTCGGTCTTGGCGCCCTTGAGAATGTCCACGATGTGAACGACGCCGAAGCACTCTCCCGCGCGGGCCACGCAGGAAAGGACCTTCTGCGCCAGGACGGTCACATCCTCTACGTCTTCAATCTCGTTCAGGCAGACGTCGCAAGCACCGCAGTTGTCCTTTTCGAGTGATTGTCCGAAGTACTCCACGAGCGCCGAGTGACGGCAGGCCATTCCGCCCGCGTACGTGCGCATGTGTGCAATGAGTGTCAGAATGGCTTCCGTGGTCGCCGCGTCGACGTTCGCTTCTTCGGCGCTCCTTCGAATCAGGCCCTCCCATTTCATGGCGTCGGCGGGCGAATACAGCAGCACGCATTCGGCCTCCAGCCCATCGCGTCCGGCCCGCCCCGACTCCTGCTGATAGTGCTCGACGGACTTCGGCATGGCGGCGTGGATGACGCACCGCACGTCGCTGCGGTCGATGCCCATGCCGAAGGCGACCGTCGCGACGATCACGTCGAGCCGCTCTCGGGCGAATGCGTCCTGCGTTTCCCGGCGGTTCGTTGCGTCCATTCCGGCGTGGTAATACGCCGCCCGTATGCCCACCTTTTTCAAGGCCCCTGCACGGGCCTCGGTGTCCTTTCGGCTGATGCAATAGACGATCGCCGCCTGGCGCTTGTGTCGCGAGAGTATATCGATCACCTGGGCGTCGACATCGCTCCGTGGAATCACGCGATACACCAGGTTCGGCCGATCGAACGAACCGACCAGCACCTGGGCGTCCGTCAGGCGCAACTGCTGAACGATGTCCTGCTGCACCCGTCCGGTCGCCGTGGCGGTGAATGCGTGCAGCGTGGCCTTCGGAAAGTGCTTTTTGAGTTCGGCCAGCCGTCGATAGTCCGGCCGAAAATCGTGTCCCCAATGGCTGATGCAGTGGGCCTCGTCGATCGCGAAGGCCTGTACCTTGGCCCCCTCCATCAACCGCAGGAATCCGGGTGTCAGGATTCGTTCGGGCGAAACAAACAGGAGTCGCAACCGCCCGTTGTAGAGGTCCGCGGAGATCTCGCTCTGCTCTTCTCGCGACATGCCGCTGTGAATCGCCGCCGCGGGATAGCCGCAGGCCCGGAGCCCGTCGACCTGGTCCTTCATCAGCGAGATCAACGGCGAGACCACAACGTCGGTCCGCTTGGCAATCAGCGGCGGCACCTGATAGCACAGCGACTTGCCGCCGCCGGTGGGCATGACCACGAGCGAATCCCGTCGCTGCACGCCGGCGGCGATCGCCTCGGCTTGCAGCGGGCGCAACTGCTCGAAGCCCCAGTACTCTTTGATGGAGGCCAAGACCGCTTGTTCGGTATCCATCCGGGTCATGGCGTGAATCGTACAGGATCAGGGCGTGGTGTCACGCGACGTGTATTCTCCCAGACTGGAGCGCGGCTCTGACGCCGTTGGGGGGCAACGCATGTGTATCAGTACCTATCCCGAGGCCGGCACGTTGAGTTTGACGTAACTGTCCTGTACGGCCTTCGCTTCCTCGGAGTCGGCCACGTTGTCGCTGTGGCAATCGTGCTTTTGTCCCCGCGGGGAGAGGAATTCGATCTGCTCCGCCGTCAGGCCGGGTGATGCCGCGGCGCGTTTTTCCGGCTGAAAGTCCGCGTCCTTGCCGCTGGCCCAGTCGGTGATCTCCTTGCTGATCCGCATGCTGCACCAGTCGTGCCCGCACATGGCGCAGAAGTCGGTGTCAACGTCCAAGTCTTCGTCGTGAAAGGCCCGGGCGCGTTCGCCGTCGAAGGCGATCTCGAATTGCTTGGGCCAATTCAGTGCCGCACGGGCCTTAGACATGTCGTCGTCCCACTGACGGGCGCCTGGAATGTTGCGGGCGACGTCGCCGGCATGGGCGGCGATCTTGTAGGCGATGCAGCCTTCGCGGACGTCATCGGCCTTGGGCAGGCCGACGTGCTCCTTGGGCGTGACGTAGCAGAGCATGGCGGCCCCGGCCCTGGCGGCCTCGGTGGCGCCGATGCAACTCGTGATGTGGTCGTACCCGGGAAACACGTCGGTGACCAACGGGCCGAGGACGTAGAACGGGGCGTCGTCGCACAGTCGTTGCTGGACCTGCATGTTCCATGCGATCTCGTGGAGCGGCACGTGGCCGGGGCCCTCGACCATGACCTGAACGCCGGCATCGCGGGAGCGGGCGGTCAGCTCGGCGAGGACCTCGAGTTCCGCTATTTGGGCGGCGTCGCCGGCGTCCTTCAGGCAGCCCGGTCGGACGCCGTCGCCGAGGGAATAGGTGACGTCGTACTGTCGCATGATGGCGCTGATGTCGTCGAAGAGGTCGTACATGGGGTTCTGCTTGTTGTGGTGGATCATCCACTTGGCCAGCAGCGAACCGCCGCGCGAAACCAGGCCGGTGATGCGCTTGCGGATCAGGTGTAGATTTTCCTTGAGGATGCCCGCGTGGATCGTGAAGTAATCGACCCCCTGTTGCGCCTGATGCTCGACCATCCGCAGGATGTCGTCATAGGTCAGGTCCTCGATGGATCGACCGATGATCATGGAGTAAATCGGAACGGTGCCGATCGGAATGGTGCTGTGGTCGATGATCGCCTGGCGACAGCCGTCGAGATTTCCGCCGGTGGAGAGGTCCATGAGGGTGTCGGCCCCGTACTTCTGGGCCCAGTGCAGCTTTTCGACCTCCTCGTCGGTGCCGGAGGAGACCGGGCTGGCGCCGATGTTGGCGTTGATCTTGGTGGTGACCATTCGGCCGATGGCCATGGGGTCGAGGCGCTTGGGTGCGACCTGGCCTTTCAACGCGCTCGGGTCGTTGATCCGAACCAGGCGATCGGAGACGGTCTGATTGACCCACAGCCGGGCGTCGTCGCGATGGCCCGGATGGCCGGTCGTGGACGTCAGGTGCTCGACATCGACGGCCTGGAGGCTGCTGCCGTTTTGCGCGACGGTGCGCATTCGCGGGGCGCGACCGGCCGATCCGGCAAGGTGCCGGATGTTGGCGGGGATGACGAGCCGGCCCCGGGCGACCTCATCGCGGATAAACTCGGGTGTTACGTTCTCGCGTGTAGCGACGCGAACCATTTCCGGTGTGACGATACCCTTACGGGCCGCTTGTAACTGGGTCATTGGATAATCTCCCTTCATTCACGATTCAAGCGGGACTCCCGCCCGCTGATGAGGCGCGTTGTTTTCTGTCGTTGATCCACGTCGATAACCACGCCGCTTCGAAATCCGAAAGCTGCGGATGCGCTTGCCACGGCAATCGAACGAAAGACAGTTCCATTCCGGTCTATTCCAGCGATGCCACATATCGCCTGCCGATCGGTCGAATTGCGCGGTTCTCGATTGTGCCTCGCTCGTCCTTCAAGAACGTATTCAATGCCGCGGTTTGGGCCTCGCCCGGCGCCAACGCCGCCGCGACATATCGAAACAAATAGGGCGCCGTCCATTCCTCGACGCGGTCGAAACAACCGTCCAACGCGCTCCGCAACTCGGCCGCCGTGTGAAGTTTTCCGTGCCGGGCGTGATCTTCGCGCCATGCGGCAAGCGGATCGGCCGCGGATCGAGCACGCTGCGCGAAGCTGTGGCCGTCCGCGGATTTGAACGATTCGTCGGGAATCCGGCGCAATCGGTCTTGAAACCATTGGGCAGTCCGGCGGTCGCAAGTGTCGAACGCGAAGTCTTCAACGATCACACGGCCGCCGGGCGACAGGTGTTCGGCGGCCCGTCGCACTGCCGCATTCAGCGGCGAAATGTGATGCAGCGACCGAACGAACAGCACTGCGTCGAATACGCCATCCTCAAATTCCGGCCAGTCCGCCCGCCGCGCGTCCACCCCGCGCTTCCGAGCGGCCCGCACGGAATCTTCATCGGCGTCGATCGCAACGACGGCCGCGGTCGACCGTTCAAGCCGGGCCGCGACGGCCCCGTCGCCGCACCCCACTTCCAGGATGCGAACCGACCCCGGCGGCAGGTGCAGGCGTACGAATTCGAGCGTGAAATCGGTGGCAATGTCCGCAACCGCAATCATGGACGCTCCTGCCATCTATCGTCGACGTGCAAACCGGTCGCGGTGCCCGCCGGGCAATCCGATTCAGGTTCGTTGGCGTTGCATTTGATTTCGGTCAGAGTCAGACCTCCCTTCGCAGGCGGAGCCGAAACTCTCGTCGCTGATCAGGTTCAAAGGGTTCTCGCGACCGATCGCATCGCGAATCTCATGCCCGCCGCGGCGGACCGCCCCTGTTCGTGAAGGGATCATACGCACTCCGCGGCAATTCCGCCAGAGTCTCGGTGGCACGTGAGACAAAGCATCATCCCTTCTTTCCAGACAGGCTCTTCAACAGCCGAATCTGCCCGGCGTGGTACAGGTCGTGGGCGGCGGTTCCGTAGATGAGCTTGGCGTTGTCGATCTTGCTTCCCTTGGGGACCTGGGGCAGCCTTGCGGGCGGCAGTTCGGCGATGGCTTCGCGGAGTTGGGCGTGCTCGGCGTCGACGGCCTCG
>JAPULF010000143.1 GCA_027295245.1 Planctomycetota bacterium | reverse complement strand
CGATCGTTTCCGAGAGGAGTCATCTCAGTCTTTCTCAATCCGACGATGGATGTCTCGCGTCGTGATCAATAGACGGAGGAGATTCAGATGTTCGGATCATGCACAAAGATTTGCGGGTCCGGGAGATCCATGAACATGAATATCAAGCTGAATATGAACCTGATCCTCTTGGGTTGCGGAGTGATTGTCTGGAGCGGCGCGTCGGGCTGCGTCGATCGCCCGGCGAAGGAAACGGGCGTGCGGTCGGTGACAGCGAATTGGCGGGAGCGTCCCGAGGACAAGAAGGTCAGTACGACGCGGCAAGCAGAAAAGGCCTGGATATTGGGTGCTTTTGATCCGTATAGTGGGGCGCGGGTCGTAAACAACATCGGATTGCCTACCACACTGGACAACCAGTCCGTCGGTCGAATTCCGTTCGCTTTTGTATCCCAGAGAAACTACCACCGAGCGCTGGAGAAGGCCGGCCTCGACGCTGAACTGCGGATTCTGACCAGGGACGGGCGCACCACCTTTCTGAACGAGCAGCAGCGGAAGGAGTTTAGGCGCCGCTACCCTCGTCCGCAAATCTCTATCGAATTCGGCGCAATGATCCTGCTGAAAGGGGAATTCGTGACGGAAGAATTGCCGCCTGTCATCCGCGGATCCAAGCAGGGCGGCGACAGAAAAAGGCGGCTAGAACGGGCATCGGAATTGGTTCGAACCCGATATTTTCTGGCCGACGACAACTTCGAACTCTGCGAGGATGTGCGGGCCGCGCTCTCCTCAGACCGAAAGAGATTTGACGTCGTGTTTGACGGAGGCTGCCTGCCGGAATCGATTGAGAACGTGGGCTTCGCACTTGAATGCGGCGTCGGTAAATCGGCGCATACCGTTCGAACGACTCACGAGCTGCAGGCAGGGCGTTCCACTCGCATGTCGCTCGACTTGGAGAACGATGAAGATGCCGGTGACTTATTGGAGTTTTCCATCACGAATATCATCGACTTGCCCCAATGGGACTTGTTCCTTTACTCAAAGAGTCGGCCGCTTCCGCGCGGCATCATCTCAGTTTTCCAAAATCCGGGGCTAGATGACACGGACTGGAGTCAGTAAATGGAGCGGTTTCAGATGTATTCTCGTTTGCCGACCATGCGACCGTCTACATTACATTGCCGTTTCAACGCCAAGACCCACTGCAAAGCGTCGGGTTTTTGGCTAACGCCGCCCGCCGGCGGCGGCGCGTCATGAAACGCGTGATTTCTTCTTTTTGGCGCCCTTCCTCTTCTTCTTCGATCGGGCCGAAGAACGTCCGGCCGACTTCTTGCTTTTCGGTTTTCCGTTCGTCAGGGCATTGGCCAATACTTCCGCCACGGTCTTGACCGGAACGAACTTGATCTGCTTGCGCACATCCGCCGGAACTTCGACCAGGTCTTTCTTGTTGCGATCCGGGAGGATGATCGTCTTGATTCCGGCGCGATGGGCCGCCAGCGTCTTCGCCTTCATGCCGCCGATCGGCAAGACCAGTCCGCGCAGGGTGATCTCCCCCGTCATCGCAACGTCCGGCCGACAGGGACGCTCGGTCAACAAGGAGACCAGGGCCGTGTACATGGCAATGCCGGCCGAGGGTCCGTCCTTGGGCACCGCGCCCGCCGGAATGTGAACGTGTATGTCCCGCTGAGCGAAAATCTTGGAATCGAGGCCGAGCTTACGGGCATTGCTGCGAACGAGACTGTATGCCGCCTGGGCGCTCTCGCGCATCACGTCGCCGAGCTGGCCGGTCAACTGCATGTGGCCCTTGCCCGGCATCGAATTGGCCTCGACAAACAGAATGACGCCTCCGTAGGGCGTCCATGCCAAGCCCGTGACCACGCCGGGCACGCTTGTCCGCAGTGCCAGCTCGGGCTCGAACTTGATGGGACCGAGATAGTCCTCGAGATTGTTCCGGCCGATCACCGAAGGGTGCTTCCGGCGACGGGCCACCTGGGCCGCGACCCCGCGGCACACCGAACCGATTTCGCGCTCCAGGTTCCGAACGCCGGCCTCCGCCGTATACGACTCGATGATGGTCGCCAAGGCGGAGTCCGTGAACTTGATCTGCCGGGCGGTCAATCCCGTTTGCTCGCGGCGGCGCGGAACGAGGTACTTCTTGGCGATGAACTGCTTGTCCCGTTGGGTGTAACCCTGAATGTCGATCACCTCCATGCGATCGCGGAGGGGCGGCGGAACGGCCTCCATGTAATTCGCGGTGCAAATAAACATTACTCGCGAAAGGTCGAACGGCACGCCCAGGTAATTGTCCTGAAAGGAATAGTTCTGCTCGGGATCGAGCACTTCGAGCAAGGCCGAGGAGGGGTCACCTCGAGCATCCGAGCCCAGCTTGTCCACCTCGTCCAACATGAAGACCGGGTTGTTCGCTCCGGCCTTGCGTATCTCCTGCATCACCCGGCCCGGAAGGGCGCCGATATACGTGCGGCGATGCCCGCGAAGCTCCGCCTCGTCTCGCACTCCCCCCACCGACATGCGAATGAACTTCCGGCCCAGCGCCCTTGCGATCGAGCGACCCAGGGAGGTCTTGCCGACCCCCGGCGGACCCGCAAAACAAAGGATCGGCCCGCGCCCGTCCTTCTTCAATTTGCGCACCGCCAGAAACTCCAGGATGCGCTTCTTCACTTGGTCGAGATCGTGATGATCGGCATCGAGCACCTTTTCGGCCCGGGCAATGTTGAGCTTGTCTTCCGTCGAAATCGACCACGGAATATCGCAAAGCCAGTGCATGTAGTCGATTCCGCCGCTGTACTCGGGCGAAGCCTGAGGAATCCGGGTCAGCCGCTTCAATTCGCGGTCGGCCTCTTTCCGGACTTCCTCCGGCATCTTGGCCTTTTCGACGGCCTCGCGAAGCTCTTCCAGCTCGATCTCGCGGCTGTCCGTTTCCCCCAATTCCTTTTGAATGGCCCGCATCTGCTCTTGCAGGTAGTACTCTCGCTGCGACTTGTCGATCTGGCCCTTGACCTCTTTCTGTATCTTGCTCGACAGCTCCAGGACGGAGATCTGCTTTGCCAGGGCCATGTTGACCTTGCGCAGCCGCTCGAGCACATCGAAAGTCTCGAGCAGTTCCTGCTTCTGCACGAGATCGAGCGATAGGTTGGCCGCCAGAAAATCGGCCAGCGATCCGGGCTTCTCGATGTTCGCCAAGATGGTCTGGGCCTCGTCCGGCACGCCCGGCGTCATCTCGATGACCCGGGCCGCCTGGCGACGACTGGTCTCGACCATCGCCTCCAGCTCGGTGGACTCGACGTAGGTATCCGCGCGGGTGTGGGCCCGGGCCACGAGGTAAGGTTGGCTCTGGGTGATGTCTTCGAGTCCGAAGCGAACCAGACCGTGTACGATCACCGACTGGTTGCCCTCGGACATCTTCAGCGACTTGAGCACCGCAACGACCGTACCGATTCGATACAGATCGTCGAGCGTGGGATCCTCGACTTCCGCATTGCGTTGGGCCACCACGCCCAGGATCTTCGGTCCGGCGAGCACGTCGTCGATCAGACGCTTCGATTTTTCGCGACCGACATTGAGTGGAATGATCGTGCCCGGAAAAGCAACCGTGTCCCGAACCGGGAGGATCGGCAGCAACTCCGGAATGGAAAGCCCCCCCTTGCCGAGATTGGGCTCGTCGGTCGGGGCGATCGCCTCCAAAACGGATAAACCATTCGGCTCCGGACTCTCGGACTCCTCGTCGAAATCGAGTTCTTCGTCGGTGGAGCTCATGTTATTTACCCTGGAACACGGAATGGATTTCCATGCGCGAAACTCGACGATCGAACCACTAGCGTAGCCGCCGTGCGCTCCAACGTCAACTGCGCCGACGCTTGACGAACCCGGACGACTCGTTCAGCTTCAGAAGTATTGCAACGGATTAATCAGGACCGACCCGCTCGTGATCGGGATCAGGAAGCGGTGTTTTCGAAGGCTCGTCCGCTCCGCAGAACAGTCAAAGCGCTCAACATGCGAAGATCGTCAACTCCGGAAGCACCCGGAGCGTGACCGGCTAACCCGTTTGCGTATAGAGCAGCGCCGAACTATCCATCGCCTTGGCCCGCCCCGACTTGCCCGGCACCTGAATGCCGAGGGCATCGCGAATGGCGGCCGCAATCCCCGGCGCGTCGATTCCGCACTCGGCAAGCTGGCCGCCGCGCGAACCGTGGGCGATGAACCGATCCGGCGGGATTCCGAGCCGGGTTACGGCAGCTCCGCTTAGCCGCAATTCCTGGGCCGTTTCGAGCACCGCCGATCCGAACCCGCCGGAGATCGAATGGTCTTCGACCGTGATCACCGGAACGCTCCCTTCCAGGGCATCGGAAACCATCTGACGGTCGATCGGCTTCACGAACCGGGCGTTCACGACGCGAATTTGAACACCGTCGGCGTCCAAGAGCTCGGCCGCATCCAGGGCCGCGCGACACGTGGCCCCGTAGGCCAGCACGGTAGCATCGGCGCCTTCGCGCAGTCTGCGGGAGCGGCCCAATTCGAACTTCGCGGTGGTGTCGCCTTCGACGGGCTCCGGCACGCTGTCACGCGGATAGCGAATTGCGCTCGGTGTGTTTAGTTCCAAGGCCAAGTTCAGGGCGGCGCGAAGCTCGGGCTCGTCGGCCGGGGCCATCAAGACCATGTTCGGCATGCCGCGCAGGTAGGTGATGTCCAGGAAGCCGTGGTGGACCGCGCCGTCGCCGCCGACGAGACCGGCCCGGTCAAGACAGAAGATGACGGGCAGCCCCTGAAGCACGACCTCCTGAAATACCTGATCGAACGCCCGCTGAAGAAACGTCGAGTAAATCGCGGCCACCGGGCGAAGCCCCGCACGGCACATGCCGGCGGCGATATCCACGGTAGCGCTCTCGGCAATGCCGCCGTCCAGGAAACGTTTCGGGAACCGCTTCTGGAACTTGTTGAGCCC
>JAPULF010000142.1 GCA_027295245.1 Planctomycetota bacterium | reverse complement strand
GCTGGGACGGGTTCAAATGGACCGGACATTGTGGTGCCCAAGAACAGTCGGCCGAACCCGCAGCGGGATCTGGCGATGAAGATGTTTGGCGAAGGTGCGACGATTGATGTGGTGGCGGCGGCAACCAAGCGAGCCCAAAGGACGGTGTTCGGCTATCTCGAGCAACACATCGAGGAGCACAAGCCATCGAGTGTTTTGACGTGGGTCGACGAACGGACGTATGACAGAGTCTCGGCGGCGATTGATGCCGTAGGCATGGACGCGCTGCGCCCGATCTTCGTGCATCTGGAGGAGCAGGTGCCATACGAGACGATCCGCATCGTGGCAACGCATCTGCGCGTACGATGCGCCGCTGAGAGTTGAAAGAGGGCGACATTCTCCTCTTCCGAGAACGTAGAATGTCCCCTTTCCTATCCTCGTTTGCGGGCTCGGCGGGACATGGCACGGTCGATATCGCGTCTGGCTTGTCGCTTGGCCAGATCCTCTCGCTTGTCGGCCCGGCGCTTACCCCGTGCTATCCCGATCAAGAGCTTGGCGCGACCGTGGAGGAAGTACATCTTGAGCGGGAGGATCGTCACGCCCTTTTCGCGGGTCTTGTCGGCGAGCTTTCGGATCTCCCGGCGGTGGGCGAGCAAGGTTCGAACCCGAATCGGGTTGTGTTGGCGAGGGCCGGCGGGGGTGTACTCGGCGATGTGGACGCCATGCAGCGTTAGGGTGGGCGGGGCTTCGGTGGCTCGGACATATCCTTCGGCCAGACTGACCTGCCCGTTGCGGACGGAGCGGACTTCGGTGCCGATGAGCTTGATGCCACATTCGAGCGTGTCCTGAATGTGGTATTGATATCGAGCTTTGCGATTCTCGATTTTGGCTTCGCTGGATTGTTTGGATTTGTGGGAAGCCATCGTCGGGCCCGGCGGGTATCTGGGGGAACTGTGAACATAGGGTGCGGATGAGCGGGCGACAACCACCGGCCGAGGACGGCGGATCGCCGCGCACCGGCGCGAAATCCAGCGTGATTCGGAGGCGGCCATACCGATCTGGTCGCCTCACATATCCTTCTTCGCCATTAGGACTTGTGCTGGGCCGGATTTTCGACCATCATAGACGAAATCGCTGTCTCGACGGATAGCGCAGGACGGACGTCGGACCGCGTTGGTTCGGTACCCATGATGGAGCTCGGACCCTAAATCACACAACAACGAGGTTGAAAAACGATGACTTACCCCAGATCTGCCGTTGTCGGCGTGGGGGGGGTATTTCTTCTCGCCGTGGTTGCGGCTGCCTTTACTTCGGGAGGCGCCGGTCCGCCGGACGAAGCGCTCACTGCGGCCGAGGCGATCAGCCAATTCACCGCGGCAAACCCCCGGACGGCTTTGTATGAGCAGGGGAGTCGAATCACACACGTTTACGGCCGGGCGTTCTCTCACGGCGTGGACGCGATCGATAGCGCCGAGGAGTTCGTGCAGAATCATTTGCGAATGTTCGGGGTGGCGGCGGAGGATATCGTCTTCACGGACAATCCTCTTCAATCGATCGGATTTGTCTCCCATAGAGGCGAGTACAAATTCACCGGGGTCAACTACGCCCAACAGAAGAACGGCATTGACGTCTTCCGGTCGCGGATGGTCCTGTTGGTCCGCAATGACCCTGGCTTTCCCTTGGTGCTCGCCTCGGTCGATCTTCGAGACCTTGGTGAATTCGAGGTCGATCGTCGTCAGGCCGGCCAACCGATGCCGGCCGCGACAGGCCGATCAGTTCTCGAACACGTGCAGCAGGTCAGCCCACTCGCGGGGGACCCGGAGATCGTCTCGACGCGCCAGGTCATCTGGGCCGGGGTGGACGATATGGTCGTCGAGCCGCGCCTGGCCGACGAATCGATCGTTACCCTTGATGTGGATCTGTGGTTGGTGCTGACTGATGTCGTCACGGGCGAAGTCCTCCACGACGAGCATCTCATTTTCTTCGGCGGCACTTTTGGAAACGTGAGCGGTCGGGCGACCGAGGGCATTGGTGCTGAGCAATGTGAAGAAGAAGTCGCGATGCCGCTCAAGTGGCTGGAGGTTACCTCCGGCGGCGACGCCGCGTTCACCGATGAGAATGGCGACTTTGTTCTGGACAATCCCGGCGCTACCGTAAACGCTACCTTGAACGGCCTGTGGTTCGACGTGTTCAACTTCCTAGGAGCTGAAACCTCCGAATCAGAGCCGTCCGCACCGCCGGTGAACATTCTCTTCAATTCCGCGAATACGAATCCCCAGGTCCGCGCGCAGGTCAACGCGTACGTTGAGGCGAACCGCGTTCGAGAGACCGCCCTCGCCGCGAATCCCGCGTATCCGACCTTGAACAACGGTGGGTTCCTGGCCGTTGTCAACCGCACCGATGGAGTCTGTCCCGGCAACGCGTGGTATAACTCGGGCGGGCCGAGCATCAACTTCTGTCTCGCCGGAGGCGGCGCCCCCAATACAGCCTGGTCGTCGGTGATCCATCATGAATACGGCCATCACTTGGTCAACGCCGGCGGCAGCGGCCAAGGTCAGTACGGCGAGGGGCTGGGGGACGTCATGTCCGCCATCATTCTCGACTCGAACTTCATCGGCTGGGGATTCTTCGGCAATTGCAATTCCTCGCTTCGCAATGCTGACAATACCATTCAGTATCCATGTAATGGTGCGATCCACTTCTGCGGGCAGTTGCTCTCCGGCTGTGTCTGGGATACGCGAAATGAGTTGGTTATCACCGAGCCGGACAACTACACCGAAATTCTCGCCTTCCTCGCCGTGAACTCGATCCTTGTCCACAGCGGTTCGATTATTACGCCGCAGATCACCATCGACTGGCTGACGCTCGACGACGACGATGATGACATCACCAATGGGACGCCGCACTACTTCGAGATCGCGGCCGGTTTCGGTGCCCACAATATGGACGCGCCGGAGCTTATTTTGTTGTCCTTTGTGTTTCCCGACGGGTTGCCGGAGACGGTGTTGCCCGGCGGGGGAACCACCGTGCTGGTCGAGGTCCAAGCGAACATTCTGGACCCCGAGCCCGGGACCGGTGTGCTGCACGTTGACACTGGGGACGGGTTCGTGGAGATCCCCATGGACGAGAGCGAGCCCAACGTCTACATCGCGGTTTTCCCCGCCTCCGATTGCGGCACGGAAGTCGACTACTTTTTCAGCGCCGAAACGACCGACGGCAAGC
>JAPULF010000141.1 GCA_027295245.1 Planctomycetota bacterium | reverse complement strand
CAGTACTTCCGCAACATCTACGACACCGTGCGGACGATCGCAATCGGCATGCGAATCACCTTGAAGTACTGCTTCGCCCGAACCGTCACGCTCCAATACCCCGACATGGCCCCCGCCCTGCAGCCCCGTTTCCGCGGATTCCACTGGTTTGAGGCCGAAAAGTGCATCGCCTGCGATATGTGCGCCAAGGCCTGCCCGGTCGATTGCATCTATATCGAAAAATCCGGCCCCCGAAAGATCAAAAAAGACACCGGCATCGCAGTCGGCGGCGCCCTCCAACGCTACGCAATCGACTATGCCAAATGCATGTTCTGCGCCCTCTGCTGCGACCCCTGCCCCACCGATTGCATCCACATGGGCGACAACCATGATCTCAGCGCCTACACCCGCGAGGACATGGTCATCGAGTTCACCGAACTCGCCAAAGAGGGCAAGCAGACGCCGGAACCATATTGGATGCAAAAAGAGAATCTCCCAAAATGGGCCGCCGAGAAAAAGCAGCGATGGGAAGAACGGGCGGCCCCGGTACGTGAGGAAATGATCAAGGCGTTGGACGCATCGAAATAGGCGGTTGATCAAAGCCGCGAACGCGGACGAATCAGGAGTTGCAAATCCATGTCGAGTGGTGAGAGTTTGGTCGTCGGACTGCTGATCTTCATGGTGGCCGGCCTTGCCATAGGCCTGGGCGCCCTCGTGATCGGCAAGTTGACCCGCACGCGGCTTCACCATCCCGAAAAGGCCGCCGCCTACGAGTGCGGCGAGCCGGCCATTGGGCCGAGTTGGGTCCAGTTCGACCTCCGCTTCTATGTGGTCGCACTGGTGTTCCTGATCTTCGACATCGAAATCGCCCTGTTCTATCCCTGGGCCGTCGTCTATCGCGAGGCCGGCGTGCCCGCCCTGTGGGACATGCTGTTCTTCTTCGGCGTCATCGTCGTCGGCTTCATGTACTTGTGGCGATTCGGATATCTCGATTGGAACAGGGCCACAACCACCACCAGCAAGCCGGCCACGCGATCCGTCGGTCCGGACGAAGAGTTGTCCAAGGCCGCCCGTCAGTGGACTTGAGGTGATGTTATGAGTTGGATCGAAAACAGATTCGAAGAGGGCATGATCATAACGTCGGTCGATTGGGCCATCAACTGGGGCCGCAAATCCTCGATCTGGCCGATGACCTTCGGCCTGGCATGCTGCGCCATCGAGATGATGGCCGTCGGCGCCAGCCGGTTCGATATCGACCGCTTCGGCGCGGGCGCATTCAGGGCCTCGCCCCGTCAGGCCGACCTCATGATCGTCGCCGGCACCGTGACCTACAAAATGGCCAGCCGAGTCAAGCGACTCTACAACCAGATGGCCGAGCCAAAGTACGTCATGGCAATGGGGGCCTGCACCATCGGCGGCGGACCGTACTTCAAGCACGGTTATCACGTCGTCAAGGGTGTAGACCTGGTCGTACCCGTGGACATTTACGTCCCCGGGTGCCCGCCCCGACCCGAGGCCCTGCTGGAAGGACTCATGCGGCTTCAAGACAAGATTCAACATCAGTCGATCGCCCGCGATCGATGGACCGGCGCCAAGAAAGACGCCTTCGCCGCCGCGACAGTCTAAACACGATCTAACCGAGACCACGCATGACACCCGAAGAGATTGCCGACATCCTGAAGGACAAGTTCGGCGACAAGCTGACCGGGCAGAAGTTCGAGACCGCCCACCCGCACGTCGTCGTTGCCCGGGATGCATGGCACGAGGTCGCCGTGTTCCTACGGAACGACGAACGCCTGAAGTTCGACATGCTTCGGTGCATTTCCGCGGTCGACCTGCTGGAAGACGAGCAATTCGAGGCGGTCTACGACCTGCACTCGACGAACGGCGCACTGAATGCCGCCCAGAACTGGACGGAGCGGCACGAGTTTTGCGTACGCGTGCGTGTGCCCCGCGACAAGCCCCACATCGACAGCGTCGCGGACGTCTGGATCGCCGCCGAATGGCACGAGCGAGAGGCCTACGACCTCATGGGCATCGTCTTCGACGGCCATCCCGACTCGGTCGAAGGCCCCCAAGGCCCCCATCCGCGCCGCATCCTGTGCCCCGATGACTGGGTAGGACACCCGTTGCGAAAAGACTATGTGTTCCCGATGGAGTACAACGGCATCCCGGCGGTAACCGAGCACGGACAAACCCGCCCGATACACTAGCGTGCCCCGCCCCTTCCGAGAGCGGGCGACGGATTTGAGAATAGGTTTGTCCAGGAAAACCGAGCAAGACACAAATGGCAGACATCGTCCTTGAAGCCCAACCCGACCTGAACGCCGACCTCACCCGCGACGCCCTCGAGAAGGACGACTTCAAGTCGGAAGAAATGCTGGTCAACATGGGCCCCCAGCACCCCGCCACCCACGGCGTGCTCCGAATCGTCCTACGCACCGACGGCGAGATGGTGCTGGAGGCCGTGCCGCACATCGGCTACCTCCATCGATGCGCCGAGAAGATCGGCGAGAACATCCCGCCCTACCAGTACATCCCCTACACCGACCGCATGGACTACCTCGCCGGCATGAACAACAATCTGGCCTTCGCCCTGGCGGTCGAAAAGCTGACCGGATTGGAGGTCTCCAAACGGGCCACCTACATCCGCGTCGTCTTCGCCGAGCTGAACCGCATCGCCTCGCACCTCGTGGCCATGGGCACCTACGGCCTCGACATCGGGGCAATTACGCCCTTTCTCTACGCCTTCCGCGAGCGCG
>JAPULF010000140.1 GCA_027295245.1 Planctomycetota bacterium | reverse complement strand
CCAGAGCCCGGATGAATCCTTGTCCGTAATCAAGGCGTTCTCGAAGTTCTTCAAGGCCCCGCTGGATTCGGTCAGCCCGTCGAAATCATCCTTGTTCTTGAATTCGTCGCGCGACGATTCGTCGGCTTCAGGACCGGGCGTGGTGTCGGGGTCGCCGGGCGCGAGAAAGGGCCTTGCAAGAATCTCTTCCATGAGGGCCTGACCCAGTGCCGTTGCCTGCTCGAGTCGGCCGGAGGCCTGGATCTGCTGTGTGCCGGCAATAAAAGGCAGCGTGGCGCTCGCGGATACAATGGCGAGAATAATGGCCGAAATCAGGGCTTCGGCAAGGGTGAATCCCCGCCGCCGGGCTGGCGTGCATCCGCATAATTTCAGGGCGGTGCTTCGCATCCGTTTGTATCCTCTCCGGCGCTCCCGATCGGCGCACGACATAAACATACAATTCATACTCGTTCTCGGGACACCGGCGGCTATCGGACTCGGAAGTTGGACGCAACCGAGACACGACCGGTCCGACGCGGTGAGCGGCACGGCGGACCGGTCGTTTCATGATTCGACGGCGCGGACTTCAAGTCCGTGAAGGAATCACATTAGAGACTGTCGTGCCCACCGTCGTTGGCCTGGAAGACACCAGTGGCGCCGATATAGGTCCAGCCACCGCTGCCGTCCTGCGTGGCGGCGACGGAATTCTTGTTGTCGAACGGGTTGTTCGGCATGGACATCAGGTACGGTCCGTAGTCCGTCCCCGCGGCGCCGGTCATGTCCGTTTGGGTGGTCAACTGTGTAACCAATGTCGCATTGCTTGTAGGGTAGCTCGAATTGTGCTGTAGTCTGTACAGTTCTATTTGCCCGCGGATCGTCTGGAGGTTGGTTGACAGCGAGCTGAGCTGGGCGTCACCGCTGGCGTCCGAAAACTGCGGCACGACGACTGCTGCGAGGATTCCGAGGATCACAACGACGATCAGCAGTTCGACCAGAGTAAATGCGATTCTTTTCATGTCAACTCCTCACGCACGGCAGGCTCGCGCCGTCGAGCACACCTGTCGTTGCGAACTTGTTTGCGGAGGAAACGTCCCCCCCGACAGCATCGGTCCATCCGGAGTTCCGATGTCTCAGGCTTCAATGACGTGTCGGATATAGGTACGATGTGCTTTAGCGAATAGTAATGACCCCGGAGAATCGAACGCCGCCCATGGGCCGCGATGCGTATTGGGTCGGCCCGGTCCGATGCAACAAGGTCAGATAAACACGGCAGCGGCGCCCCTCGACACCCGTGTGGTGCCCGATTAAACGCCGATGTCTTCATTCCAAAGCTCGGGGCGGGCCTGAATGAAGTCGCGCATCAGTGTGATGCACGCATCGTCATTCGCGATGACCAATTCGACGCCCCGTTCGCGCATATACGCCTCCGGCCCTTGAAACGTCCGGTTTTCGCCTATCACGATCTTTGGAATCTTGTAGAGCAGGGCAGTCCCGCTGCACATGTCACAGGGCGATAACGTCGAGTATAACGTCGCCCGTTGGTAGTCGGCGGCCTTCAAGCGTCCGGCATTCTCGAGACAGTCCATCTCGGCGTGCAGGATGGCACTGCCCTTTTGAACCCGCCGATTGTGTCCCCGCCCCACGATTCGGCCGTCGATCACCAGCACCGAACCAATCGGGATTCCGCCTTCCGCGAGCCCGGCCCGGGCCTCTTCGATCGCTGCTTGCAGGAACTCATCCACGCCTGATCTCCGGATTGATGGGTCGGGCAGTCGTTCAGACGCAGAGATCCATCGGCGGGACCGATATGGTCACGATCCATCTCGGACGTCTCTGTCCATCCGCACACGATGCCTCGCTATCGTACCGGTCGGTTGGGACCGACGAAAGAGGCGTGGGACAACGCAAACGACTAACCCGTTGGGCGCCGGAGGCGACGGTCTTTCTGGTGGTCTGGATCGCGTTGCTGTGGTTCGGCCGCGAGCGGATGTTCCGCGACCCGGGCACGTTTTGGCATGTCGTGGTCGGGGAGCGGATGCTCAATACCGGCGAGCCGGTCACCACCGATTCGTTCAGCTTTACGCAATACGGACGCCCGTGGATCGCGCAGCAGTGGCTCGGCGAATGCATGATGGCGGTTGTGCATCGCATCGCCGGGTTCGACGGTTTGCTGCTTGTCAGTGTAACTTTGCTGGCGCTGACGTTCGCGTACGTCGGCAGACGGTGGTTTCGAACGGGGCTGCCCGGACCGGTGGTGGCGATCATGCTGCTGCTACTGGCCGGGGCGTGCAGCTACCATTTTCTGCCGCGGCCGCATCTTGTGACGATTGCCCTGACCGCCTGGGTGTACGGATTACTGTGCGACGTGGAGGCCAAGAGGCGAACCGGGCGGGCGCTCCTATGTATACCGATTGTATTCGCGATATGGACGAACATTCACGGCGGGGTGCTCGGCAGCATCGTAACGAGTGTTGCCGTACTGGCCTATTGGCTGCTGTTCGCACGTTCACGGCCCGACCTGAGCGGACGGGCGTCACCGGCGGCCAGCGCCCGGGTTCATCGAGCCCCCCTGCTTCTGGGGGTCGTGATTTGCCTGTCCATAAGCTCGGTCCTATTGAACCCCTACGGATCGCGCCTCCCGGCCGTCTGGCTCGGACTCATGGACTCGGACGTGCTGCCGAGACTCATCATCGAACACGCACCGTTGCAGTTCTTCAGCACCGAGGGGGCGATGATCCTCGGGCTGGCCGCGGTGTACCTCTTCGTGCTTGCGCAGACGTGGCCGCGCGATCGGCGCGTGACTT
>JAPULF010000014.1 GCA_027295245.1 Planctomycetota bacterium | reverse complement strand
GAAGTTGCACTTGGCGCCGATCGGCGGCGAGGACACCGACTGCGCCAACTACGGAACCGGTACGATTGGCGGCGACAACTCCCTCTTTGTCGACGATTTGCTGAGTTGACCGACTCCGGTCTTCGAGAAGAGAAGCGAGGGCTTGTCCCCAAGACGAGAGACCAAGGGCGCGAGACACGTTGCCCACATGGGGCGACGTTGCAGCCCATCGTGAATCGCTCTAGGTTTTGGGGATTGGTTCTTCGAGGGCGCGGTCGGTTTTTGGCTCCAAGCGAAAAATCTTGTCTGTCGGGACAAGATCGAATCCCTCCAATATCCACTTCGGGATCGCGCCGGGCGTGTTGTCGCAAATATATGCGGTTCCTTTTGCGACAAATTCGGCGATGCCTTCGCGCGTGTATGGAACAGTGGGCTCCCGCACCGGGGCGTATGGCGAGTCCACGAGCGTGACGCCGCGGTGCCTGCCTTGGATATCACGAACGTAGGCTAGTGCATACTTGATCGTAACGTCGGCCGTCAGCAATCCGTCGGGCGCGGCCCGTTTCAATGCGTATTCCGCAAAGCGTTCGGTGCCGTTTTCTCCGTTTTTGCGCGGCCGGATAAAATAGCGATACGTGTCGCGGAATGGAAGGTCACGGGCGCCTCCAATCGATATTCCGAACCGTTGCATGGCAAACGGCGCGATTTCGTATGCCGGCAATGACAAGAGTGACAGGGCAATACAGAGCGTCGCTTTCTTGCGTGATGCGGCGGCTATGCGCGGAATCGCGAGCCCGGCGAACACGGCGAACAGGATGTAACAGGGTGTGAAGAAGACGTACTGGTCGGGCACGTCATAGCGAAACGCGAATACGAACGCGATGACAAGAATAGCGATTCCGATTGCGGCAAAACCGCGCATCCGCCGATCGTTCCAGGCCCGCCATATCCCGATCGGTGCGAGCAATGCCAATGGCGTTGGGAAGTTCAGACAGAAGTAGCCGAGTGTTCGACTCGCTTGCTGATCGAGTCGGAACGACGTTCCGAGCACCAAGCTTTCGAAATGCGGCGGGCCGACCAATGCGAGTCTCAGCGTCTTCAGCAACGGCTGTCCGTTCCAGAAGTCTGCGAGGCTCAGCCACGTGTATGGGAGCGTTCCGATCGCGAAAAGCCCGACGCTTGCGATGACGTGCTTCATCGACACAACGCGCGAGCGCAGGGCCCATACGCAGACGCCGGCGTACGCCGGCAGGTGCAATAGAGCGAACATGTGATTCGAGAGGTTGACGCCGCAAACGAGCATCGCCAAGATCAGCCATCGGGGACGGCGACGCGCGAAGAACCGGTTCAGCAGCCATAGCTCAATCAGCAGGCCCAGGGCATAGAGCGAATAGACTTCCGCCATGACGCTGTGCATCCAGAAAGTGTGGCTCAAACCCAGCATGCATGTGGCGCTGACCGCGGCAACTCTAGAACCGGTCAATTCGAGTAGCAGGAGCGTACAGAATCCCAGCGAGGCGGCCCCACAGACGCCGGAGAACAGATTTACGCGATAGGCATATTCGCCGAAAGGCAGGAGGGAGAAGACCTTCGCAAGCATGATGTAGAGGGGATGCGCAAGAGGCAGGCCGAGCGTGCCGCGCAGGTCTCCGTAGTAGACGCGTAACTGAAAGATCGAGCTGTCTTGCCAAAGCACGCCCGGGGCGCAGGTCAAGACGTAAAGCCCCAGCCCCATCAGTACGGATCCGGCAACCCAGCGCCCGGGGCCGCCCGCCCGCTCCGCTACACCCAGAGTCGGCACTGTCGTGTTGGACTTCATGTCCGCTTTATCGCGAGGCAATACAGATTCATTGATTCAAAAAAACGGTGGTCCAGCCATATCAATCTTTTGACCAGAGGTTGAATCGGGGTCCATTTGCGAACCAGGAAATTGACGCATTGAATGGCACGGGTGAAGAAGGCGGTCCCGTCGAATTCGGTCGGCGTGAAACCGGCCTCCTCGAGCAGGCGTCGTATTCCTTTTCGCGAGAAATGCTCGTGCCATGCCTTTTCCGCCTCGATGTCTCCGATCAATCCATCCGGATTGGCCCGGTACCTGTAATTGTATTCCTCCTCGTTGAGTTTGCCACGGTAGTACATTTTGTGCAGCTTTGGAAAGCGAAACTTCAGGTTGCCGAAATCGAGAAATGAAAACAGGTGCCGGCCGGGAAGCGTTACAATCAAGCGGCCGTCATCCGTCAAGACTCGACGTATTTCGCTCAGCAGCCCCATCTGATCGTTTACGTGCTCCAGCACGTCCAAGATCGTCACGGAGTTGAATGTCCGATCGGCGAATGGCTGCAGCCCGTTCTTCGAGATGTGCAGGACCTCCAACTCCGGAAATCTCTGTTGGGCCCGCTCGACTGCGAGGCGGGAAATGTCCACTCCCACCAGCCGTCCGATGTCTTTCGAGCGGAGACTGTTGAGGAACGCGCCGTCGTGGCAGCCGAAGTCCAAATGGGCGTCGGTTCCGGCCGGAACCTGTTCCCACGCAAACCCCGCTCGATTGTAACGGAACGGGTTCTCCGGGCTTATTCGCGTGCGCATCGGCGGATCTCACTCATCAGGGAATCGGCCGGCTCCGATTCACTCATGAAGAATATACGTCTTCTGGCACGCCAAGGTCGTTGATTGCCGTCCCCATCCGCGCGTGGCGTTGACGGGCAATGAAACTCAGCGTCGGACGGTTCACGCTCGTCGCGAGTCTTGCTCAGTCCATTTTAGGGGCTTTTTTGTCGGGGATTCCGGGATGGCAAACGACCATGTGCGTCACGCGGCCGGCATCGCCTCGGATGAACTGGCAATAGACCAGCGAGTCCGCATAATAGAATCTGGTATCGGACTCGGGAAAGACCTCGAAGCTTGGATGCTCGTTGCGTCGGGTGAACAGCCGGTGCCCGTCACGTCGGACTTCCCGCCGATCTCCCTCTGCGATTCGATAGGTCCCGACATAGTCATCCAGGATGTCTCGGTCGACTTCAACCCGTTCGTGCCTGATGAAGGCGACGCGCCTTCGTTGCCAGTCCAGGACGATCTTGAAAGGCATTAGCAGCCGGCAACCGAGATGCCCGGCCGGAGTCCTTTCGCCGGGGCGTAGTCTGGAGGCACCGGTTGAAAAAAGTACGCCCGGAACGTCGTGGAAACGGCGGCCCGCGAAGGCGATCCAATCGAGCGTTCCGACCCGATTCTCGGAATGTCCCGTCATTCCGGCCGATCTTGCCGCGTGCGTTTTCCGAAGCTCGAGCAAACCATAGCGTCGTACGGCGTGCGGATAAAACGTCGCAGCGCCGTCGGAACCGGTGTCGATCAGCATCAGCCCGCGGTGCCCCTCGAATTTCGCGCGAATGCACGGTCTCCCGGTGATCGAATAGAGCCGTCTCCATTTCGCTTTTCCGCGGTCGTAGGTGTCAGGGTCGAAGAGGGCAATCGAACCGCCGCGGTAGTCCAGGTCCACGACGCACTTCGAAAACGCTTCGCAACCGATGACGCCGGCAACGTCCACGCCCAGTTTCGACGAGAGAAAAGACAGGTCCGTGCCGGTGAAACGAGGGGCCCGCACGGTCAGCGGCCCGAGCGTCATTCGCCGGGCTTGCCAGACCGTTGATTCGACGGTGCCGCTGAGGCTCCGGTTGAGACCCACGGCAACCGGTTTCAAGCCGAGGTCACGGGCCATTTTCGTTGAAATGATGTGGCCGCTCGAGCCGGTGTCAAAGGCAAACCAGCCCGGCGCGCGTCCGTCGATACGCGGACGTACGAGGAGGTCGCCGCGTCGGGTGCGTCGGATTTCCAGCTCCGGGTTTGCGTTCGCATCTATTCGCGAGTCTGTGCTCGGCGACAGGCGTCGTGTTCGTCGGCTAGTCCCGGAAGATCCGAGTGCTTCGGCATCGTCCAGGGTGGGTGGCGCGGT
>JAPULF010000139.1 GCA_027295245.1 Planctomycetota bacterium | reverse complement strand
CGAGACCATCAAGGCGATCGGGGTCACCCGGTTGAGCCTCGGCGTCGAGCACTTTGATGACGAGATCCTCGAATCCAACGGCCGGGCACACAAGTCGCCGGAGATTCTTCAGGCGTATGGGTGGGCCCGCGAGGTCGGGTTTGCGCAGATCAACATCGACTTGATCGCGGGCATGGTGGGGGAGACCGAAGCGAAATGGCGCGACGCCGTTGAAAAGGCCCTGGCTCTTGATCCGGACTGTTTGACGATTTATCAGATGGAGCTGCCGCACAACACGGTTATTTCGCGCGAGGCCCGTGAAGCGGGCGGGGCGTCGGCCGTGGCGGACTGGGAGACCAAGCGTCGGTGGGTGGATCATGCGTTCAGCGTCTTCGAGCAGGCCGGCTACGTTGTTTCGAGCGGCTACACGCTTGTGAAGCCGTCGCCGAACAGCAGCTTCGTGTATCGCGATTCGCTTTGGCGGGGGGCGGAGTTGGTCGGAACGGGCGTGGCGTCGTTCGGGCACCTGGGCGGCGTCCACTATCAGAACGCCGATCAATGGGGCGATTACATCAGCGCGGTCGATCGTGGTCGGCTACCGCTGGCCCGGGCCTTGCCGGTCACGGATCGGCAGCGGCTGATCCGCGAGATGATCCTGCAGATGAAGCTCGGCCGGATCGGGGCAGGATACTTTCGCGACAAATTCGGCGTCGAAATCAGGGAAGAATTCGCCGACGGATTCGGTTCAATCGTTGAAGAAGGGTTCGGTGAAATCGACGGCGACGAGATTCGGTTGAATCGTCGAGGGCTGCTACGGGTGGTCGCGCTGTTGTCGCGCTTCTTCGAACCACAGCATCGCAACATTCGATACACATGAGCATCACGGAGCGGCAACTGAAGGACTTCATCCAACCCGACGACGCCCTGGCGGCGCTGTGGAAGACGTTCGAAAGCGGGGATCCGCCCGGGCCTTTTGAGACCGTCGAGTCCGCGGCCGTTCCCGTCCCGTTTGACGATTTGCTGGTCCATCACCGGCACATGACGACCACGCTCGAATCGTTTCACAAGCGGCCCGTCGAGCTGCGGGTCCTGCAACACAAACAGGACGGCGACCTCTACAGCCGCGAGATTCTCCTGACGCTTTCGGGCACCGACCGCGTGGTCGAGTTCGGCATCGTGCAGTTGGATTTGGGGTTGGTTTCGGACGCGGTACGGGCCCAAATCATGGAGCGCCAAACGCCGCTCGGTGACATTCTGATCCGGCACAACGTGCTCCGCCGAATAGAGCCGCGCTGGTATTTTCGTTTCTTTGGCGACTGCCCCCTACTTCGGCACTTCGGACCGGAGCACCCGTCGGTCGTCTACGGCCGCGTGGGAACGATCTACTGTGACCACGAACCGGCTATCGAATTGCTGGAGGTCGTTTCAAATGCTTAGGGACAGCTTCATTACCCGTGGCGCAGGCGTCTCGCCCGTGGTGGCACCGGCGGGAAGCCGTCGCCACGGATGGTTTCCAAGACGGCTTCTCGGAGCCGCGAGGATCGGCAACGGATGACGGCGCGCGAACAGTTCGACTGCATCATCATCGGTGGCGGCCCGGCGGGGTCCACGGCCGGGTGCATCCTGGCGGACCACGGACATCGCGTGCTGATCCTCGAACGGGGCCGATTCCCCCGCCACCACGTCGGCGAATCGCTCATGCCGCAGACGTACTGGACGTTCAAGCGAATCGGTATGCTGGAAAAGCTGGAGGCCTCCGACTTTCCGCGGAAGGAAAGCGTTCAGTTCGTTTCCGCGTCCGGCAAGGAGTCGCTGCCGTACTACTTTACGGATCGCGACCCGAACCCGTGGTCGACAACCTGGCAGGTCACGCGCGACCGGTTCGACCGGATGATGCTCGACAACGCGCAATCGCACGGGGCGGAAGTCCGCGAGGGCGCGAAGGTGCGTCAGGTATTGTTCGAAGGCGATCGGGCCGCCGGCGTGCGCGCGGAGGTCGACGGTCGCGAAAGCGAGCTTGCCGCGACGGTGGTAGTCGACGCGACCGGCCAATCCGCGTTGTTGGCGCGGCAGCTTGGCATTCGGGTCGCCTATCCGCAGCTTCGCAACGCGGCGATCTACGCATACTACGAGGGGGCGGCCCGCGACGAAGGACGAAACGCCGGGGCCACGATTATCATCTCGACGCCGGGTGAAAACGGCTGGTTTTGGTCGATCCCGCTGGCGGGCGATGTGACCAGTATCGGCGTGGTCGGTCCGCCCGCGTATTTATGCAGCGGTCGCGGCGACGATCCGGCCGCCACGCTCGACGAGGAAATCGCCCAGTGCCCGGGTATTCAAAGGCGGCTCGCGTCGGCCCGGCGGGTCAGCGGGGCGTACACCACCAGCGACTTCTCGTACGGTTCCCGGCGCATCGCCGGCGACGGCTGGGTCCTGATCGGAGACGCATTCGGATTCCTCGACCCGATCTATTCCTCCGGCGTCATGCTGGCGCTCAAGAGCGGCGAGATGGCCGCCGACGCCATCCACGGCGGGCTGGAGGCGGGCGATGTGTGCGGCGAGCGGCTGGGCGCGTTCGGGCCGAAATTGGCGGGCGGCATGCAATTAATCCGGCAACTTGTTCACGCCTTTTACGACCGCGATTTCAGTTTTGGCAAGTTCCTTGCGGCCCACCCCGTTTACAGGGATCATTTGGTCCGTCTTCTGATCGGCGACGTCTTCAACGACGAGGTCGGCGCCATTTTCGATGTCATGGGCGACTGGACCCGTCTGCCTGAACCGATGCGCCTGTCCGAGGAAAGCCCCGCAAAATGAAAGCAGTCACCTACGGCTTGATCGTGCTACTGGCGATCCTGCACCAGGACTTTTGGTGGTGGGATGATTCCGACACGCTGGTGTTTGGATTCGTTCCGATCGGCCTGGCGTATCACGCCGGCATCTCGATGGTTGCGGCCCTGCTTTGGGCGGCGGCGGTTAAGTTCTGCTGGCCCGCGGATGCCGACGCCGTTGAAGAGGAATCGGACTTCGCCGCTTCCGCCGAAAAGGCAGGGGGGCGGTCGTGAACCCCAATCAGATTCCCGTCTGGATCATTCTTGGCTATCTCGCCCTGCTCCTCGGGCTGGGCATCATCACGAGCCGCCTGTTCAAGGGTACGGCGAACGATTACTTCCTGGCATCCCGCGGCATCGGTTCGTTCCTATTGGTCATGTCGCTCTTCGGAACCACGATGACGGCGTTCGCCCTGATAGGATCGACCGGTGAGTCATTCAAGGCGGGGATCGGCGTATTCGGACTGATGGCATCGGCGTCGGGCATCGTTCACTCGGCTTGTTTTTTTCTCGTCGGAATCAAGCTGTGGTCGTTCGGCAAGCGATACGGCTACGTCACGCAGATCCAGTTCTTTCGGGATCGCTTCGAGTCCGACAAGTTGGGTTTAGTATTGTTTCCGATCCTGGTCGGCCTCGTTATTCCATACTTGTTGATTGGCGTCATGGGGGCCGGGGTCACGATCGAGAAGGTCTCGGGGGGGGCGTTTCCGAGTCTGTTCGAAGGTCACGGCACGGGTCCCACGGCGGTCAAGGCCGGAGCGATTCCGTTCTGGTTGGGCGCGGCTCTTATTTGCGTGGTCGTCCTGATCTATGTGTTCCTCGGCGGAGTCCGCGGTGCGGCCTGGGCCAATGTATTTCAGACCATTGTATTTATGATTCTTGGCGTGGTTACTTTCATTGTGATCGCCGACAAACTCGGCGGCGTGAGGGCGGCCACTGAGGCGGTGCAACGGGACAACCCCGAAAAGCTTCGACGGAGCCCTCCGCGCGAGGGCGAACCGATGGCACGCTACCGCGGAGACGTCGCGGTCTACGAAAAGAAACTGGCGAAGTGGAAGGAAAACCAGGAGCCAAAATCGAAACCCAAGACCGTGAGCGAGCCGCGTGGAATCAGCCAGTGGCACTTCTTGTCATACATGTTCATCCCGTTGAGCGTGGCCATGTTTCCGCACCTGTTTCAGCATTGGTTGACGGCGAAGTCCGCGAAGACGTTTCGGCTTGCGGTCATATTGCACCCGGTCCTGATCATGATCGTCTGGGTGCCGTGCGTGTTGGTGGGGGTGTGGGCCACGTCCGCGGTCGTCGGGGGCAAGCCCGTGATTCCGTACGGCTTCAGCAATCCCAACGCGGTACTCGGCGTGCTGGTCAACAGGTTGACCACGCCGGTGCTGAGCGGATTTCTGACCGCCGGGATCCTCGCGGCGATCATGTCGTCGCTCGATTCCCAGTTCCTTTGCATCGGGAGTATTTTTGCAAATGACATCGTCGCCCACTACATCGGCCGCGACAAGGTCACGGATCGGCAGCGGGTAGCCTACGGGCGCGCATTCGTGGTGTTGATCGTGGTGGTCACCTATCTTCTGGCGCTGACGCGGCCGGGCAGCGTGTTTACACTGGCCATTTGGTGCTTCAGCGGATTCGCCGCCCTGTTTCCACTCGTGTTCGCCGCGGTTTACTGGAAGGGCGTCACGAAGGCGGGCGCCTATGCCAGCGTGCTGACCACCGCGGCCGTGTGGCTGTGGCTCTTCAGCAAGTCCGGCTACGGAGCGAACCGGGAGTTTCTGTTCATGGGGATCATGCCGGTCGCCACGATGGTTGCGGCCTCGACCGTGGCGCTCGTCCTGGTTTCGCTGGTGACGAAACCGCCTTCGGCCGCAACGGTGCGCAAGTTCATTACCAGGTAGGGCGGTTCATCGTCCGGGCCGCGAATGTCGAGCACTCAGTATGCCTACTGAATTCACCCTCACGAGACGCGTTCAGTTCGCCGAGACCGACATGGCGGGCGTGATGCACTTTGCGAATTACTTCCGTTGGATGGAGGAAGTAGAGCACGCCTTGTTTCGATCGCTGGGCATGGGCGTGGTCCAGGAATATGAGGGCGAGACGATCAGTTGGCCGCGCGTCCACGTGAGCTGCGAATACTTCGGTTCGGTCCGTTTCGAGAACGAGGTCGAGGTTCGATTGATCGTGACGGAAATCGGCACGAAGTCCGTGACCTATGAGGCCGTCTTTTCGCACGACGGGGAGCGAACCGCCCTCGGCCGCGTCAAGATGGTGTGCTGCCGAATGAAGAAGCAGTCGTTCGAGTCCATTCCGATTCCCGATTCCATCAGGTCCAGGTTCGAGTCCGGCAGCGCCTGAGTGGTTCGGTCGTCAACAAAACGCGGAGGAGCGCGATGAAGATTCACTGGCTTGTGTGTGTCGTTGCAACGATCATCTTCTGGGGGGCCTACGTGCCGACGATCCACAGCGGACAGCTCGGATTCGGCGCCCAGAGAGGGCCTCTTCGGGCGTTTCTGTTCGTCGGGCTGGCGTACTTCCTGGTTGCCGTGATCGTACCCGGTGTTCTTATTTTCGCGTTCCAGAGGGAACCGGCCGATTTTCCGACCAAGGGCATGACGGTGTCGACGTTGGCGGGCGTGCTGGGTGCGTTGGGGGCGTTCGGCATCATCCTGGCGTTGATGAACGGCGGCAAGCCGACAACCGTGCCGCCGCTGGTTTTCGCCGGCGCTCCGATCATGAGCGTTTTCGTTGCTATGATGATGCACCCGCCCAAGGCCTGGCCCCAGTGGCAGTTTTACGTGGGCATCTTGCTGGCCGCCGGTGGGGCGGCGATGGTGTTGAAGTTCAAGCCGGCCTAGTGGCAAACCGCGATCGGAGCCAAAGATGACGTGGCTTGGCCGTCGATGGATGCCTGTAGTATGTATCTTTCCATTCATAGTGGCGTGCGCGCTGTCGGTGATTTTGGAATTAGTGCCGGCCCGCGCTCAAGACGCTAAAACGAAGGCTGCCAACGAAGCGAAGCTGCGCTCCGCATCGACCACCGGCTGGCACAGCTTTCGAGGAGATGCGGCGCTTACCGGTGTGGCCACCTCCGCTCTGCCGGCCGAGCTAAAGGTCCGCTGGCGATACGAATGCCCCGAGCCCGTCGCATCGACGGCCGCCATAGCGAATGGGATAGCGTT
>JAPULF010000138.1 GCA_027295245.1 Planctomycetota bacterium | reverse complement strand
TTGATAAGGCCTTCCTTGCGGCCGATGCTGACCAGTTCCTGCAACTCTTCGGCCCCAACGGCGGGTTTGAGATCGGCGGTGCCGCTGACGAGTCGGGTCAGCGGTTCCACGAAGCTTCGTTCCAGCGTCCAGCGTATGAAGCCCGTGGCGATCTTGATCACCCGGACCGGTTCGGCCACCAGCGGCGCAAGCCATTCCGCCGCCGACAGGGCAATGAGCTTGGGTGCGATCTCGGCCCCCACCAGCGCGATGACGAAACCGGCCATGCCGAGCCCGGCCGTCCAGGCCGTCGATCCCCCGCTGAGCTTCTGCACCGTCACGGCCAGCATGGAATAAAGCAGGATGTTGACCGCGATATTGACGAGCAGCACCGTCGATAGCAGTCCGCGAGGGTCTTCGCGAAGCCGCAGCACCGTCCGGGCGGACCGCCGGCCCGACTGACGGAAGCGGGCCAATTGCTGCCGAGTCAAGGCAAACAGGGCGGTTTCGCTCGCGGAGATCATACCGCTGAACGCCACCAGACATGCCAGGGCGATGAGTCGGTCAAGGTTGTCGACGACGAGCGAGAGTGTCATGAGGCCCAGCCAGCCCCGTCAATGATACGACACGCCCCCGATCGTGTCGATTGCCGATGCGAGGCTGTATGATCCGGGGCGGATTTGGTTTGTCGAGGATGGGGTTTTCACCGTGCACTACGTTTGGATTGTCTTGATGGGATTGATTGCCGGGGGCTGCGGCGGACTCCTCGGAATCGGCGGTTCGATCGTGATCATACCCGGGCTCGTCCTGTTGCGAGGCGGCCAGGGCCAGCACCTCTACCAGGCCGTTGCCATGATCGTCAATTTCTTCATCGTCGCGCCGGCCGTATGGCGTCACCGGCGGGCCGCGGCGATCCAGGGCTGGGTGACGCGGTGGACCATTCCCAGCGCGGTGGTGGGGGCGGTCGGCGGAGTCTGTCTCAGCGAAATACCGATATTTCACGGTTCCGGACAGGGCTATCTGCAAATAGGATTCGCCGCCTTTCTCCTCTACGTACTGGCGTACAACCTCCGTCGGTTGCGGCCGGGTCGCTCCCTCGCTACGAAAATCGAGCGGCCGGTCCGCGCTTCCCGCCTCTCCATCGTCGGCTTGGTCGGTCTGCCGGCCGGTGTCATGAGCGGACTCCTGGGCATCGGCGGCGGGCTCTACACCGTACCCGCACAGCAGGTCTGGTTGGGCATACGTCTCCAAAATGCGATAGCGAACTCGGCCGCCACCATCCTCGCATCCAGCGTGGTCGGCGCGGTCGTCAAGAACGCCGCCCTCGGGCGACACGGCTTTGCTCTTTCCGAGTCGTTGCTGCTCGCCGCGATCCTGATTCCATCGGCGGCCCTCGGATCCTGGATCACGTCGGCGGGCGTCCATCGTTGGCCCGTCCGCGCCATCCGGGTCGCGTTCACGATCCTCCTGATCTACAGCGCGGGTCGGATGGCGTTGACCGGTTGGCAACAGGTCAACCCGCCGGTGGCCGTTTCCGAGTAAGTATTACTCTTCAAGAGTATCTTGAGCAGTCCTATCACATTGCGCATCCACGTCCTACGCGGCAACCTCCCGGCCGAGCCCGGTGACCGCAAGAGTGGGTCGAAAAGCCGAGTAGGCTTGCAACGGCCGCATTCCCCGGCGAGTGTGTTCCCAAACTGACACTTACCGAGTTCGTTCCATGGCCGAAAGCTGCCGGTCCACGCAACCGGTCCCATGCCGAAGGCGATTAGAACCCCGATGGCGCCCGGAATTCGGCGAGAAATATCTGGCTCGTCTGCGTGGGGCCCCGCTGACTGGTCCACATCATCCATTTACCGTCGTTGCTGACGACCGGCAGGCCGTCGAAACGCGGGGCGTGGGTCACACGCCGGTGGCCGCCGGTTTCGATATTCAGCAAGTAGACCTCGTAGTTGTAGTGGCCGTGGATGCTTGTCGTATAGACCACCGACCGTCCCGCCGGGAGCCAGTACGGGGCCCAGTTGACGACCGGACCGTGGCGGGTGAGTTGTCGCTCGCCCGTGCCGTCCGCGTTGATGACAAAGAGTTGGAGGTGGCTGTCCAAGTTGCGGTCGGCCCGGAAGATGACCCGCTTCCCGTCCGGCGAGAAAAACGGCCCGCCGTCGTAGCCCGCGTTGTCGGTGATCTGGCGGACGCCCGAGCCGTCGGCCCGCATGACGTACAGGTCGGGGTCGCCGTCGCGGTCGCTCGAAAAGACGATACGTTCTCCGGCGGGATCGTAGCCGCATTCGGCGTCGTAACCGTGCTCGGTTGTCAGGCGGCGCGGCTCGGACCCGTCAACACCCGCCGCCAGGATGTCCATTCCACCGGGCATGTCCCACGTATAGCTGCCGCCCTCGCGCTGATAAAAGTTCGGGTTGGGCATGTCCGGGTTCAGGTAGCTCGATGCGAATATGATCCCGGACCCGTCGGGTTTGAAAAAGCCGCAGGTGCAGGCCCCGCCGCCCGGGCTGACCTGCTTGATAGTGCTGGTCCGGGGGTAGCCTTCAGGCGTCAGTTCGAGCGTGAACATCTGGTATTCGGTCTGGCCGGTGGGGTATGCCTGGAAGATGATCCGCCGATTGTCCGGCGAGAAATAGGCTTCGCCGGCTGCGGTGATGCCCATCGCCGGGGTGGTCAATTGCCGGACGTTGGTCAGCAGCCCGGCCTCCTCCGCCGGCCATTCAGCATTTGATGTGGTATCGCGGACGATTTCGAAGCCGAGCGGAACGCCGGGGGCTTCGGCAATTCCCATCGCCTGGGGGGTCGATTGCCGGATATCGGTCGGCATACTCGACTCTGCCACGGGAGATTTAACGTCCGATGAGGCCGCCGGACCGCAGGCGGCACCCGATAGAATGCCGAAAGTGACCATGAATGTGCGAAGCAAGCGGTGCATGCCAATCTCCTCTATTGCAGGGCGGAGTATATGCAAAACGGCGTGGGGTCCATATGGACGAAGTCCGGAATTCGGTGCAGGCCAACGCTAGGAACCGATCGAATCAACAAGCGGATACGGCCTCATCGGCGGCACCTGAGAAGCACGGGCGGCTCGCAGCCGATCGTCACCGGCAGGCAAACTGCCGATTGCACCCAACGGGAACACACCGATTAGACTTTGGCAGGGAAAAAAAGTGAAGCAGGTCGCCCATCGAGGTCGGCGTACCGGAAAACCGGATGACTAGTCGCTCGAAGCGAATACCCTGACGCCCCGGGATCAAAACCTCTTGCCCGGTACTTGGGTCCGGAACAGGCCTGCTTCTCGACGAACCATAGCAATCGGTTGCAAGGGAAGCAAGAGTTTTTGGAGCCGCGCAATGAAATCGATCCACAATTCACTTGCACCGGCAAAAACCGGGGGGCTCCGATCGGCTCCGGGACATCCGATTGCAGTTTGCCGGGTCCGGGGTTAACTGGATAGCACTTGAACGCTGATTGGCTGAAAGACCTGAACCCCGCTCAGCGCGACGCCGTCACGCACGGAGACGGTCCGCTTCTGGTCGTGGCCGGCGCCGGCACCGGGAAAACCCGTACCCTCGCCTCTCGCGTCGCCTGGCTGATCGAACAGGGCGTCTCGCCGGACCGGATTCTCTTGCTGACGTTCACCCGTCGGGCCGCGGCCGAGATGTTGCGGCGTGCCGGACACCTGACGTCCGCCGACGTCGCGGGGAGTGTTTGGGGCGGGACGTTTCACGCGGTCGGGAATCGGCTCTTGCGTTACTACGGCCAGGGAATCGGGTTGGACGCGGGATTCACCGTGATGGATCAGGGCGATTCCGCCGACTTGATGAATCTGATTCGCGGCGAACTCGGGCTGGGCTCGAAGAAACGACGTTTCCCGCGAAAGGAGACCCTGCTTGCCATTTATTCGCGTACCGTCAACGCCCGGGAAAAACTGGCCGACACGCTCGGCGTCCATTTTCCGTGGTGTCGCGCCGAGCAGGGCGACGTTCAGGCCGTGTTCCAGCGCTACGTCGAGCGAAAACGCGAACAAAACGTGCTCGACTTCGACGACTTGCTCTTGTACTGGCACATCCTCTGCACCGAGCCCGGCATCGGCGACGCCGTGGGTGGCCGCTTCGATCACGTTCTCGTGGACGAATACCAGGATACCAACGCGATACAGGCGGAGACGCTCTTGGGCATGCGTCGCGGCATCAAGAACATCATGGTCGTGGGCGATGACGCCCAGAGCATCTATTCGTTTCGGGCCGCGACGGTGCGAAACATCCTCGATTTTCCGAACCATTTCCCGGGCACACGCACCGTCACCTTGGAACAGAACTATCGATCGACGCAGCCGATTCTGAATGCCTCCAACGCCGTCATCGAGCAGGCCGGAGAGCGCTTTACCAAGAATCTCTGGTCGACCCGCTCCTCCGAGCAAAAGCCGGTCCTTTGCAATTGCATCGACGAACCCCATCAGTGCGTTGCGGTGTGCGAGCGCGTTCTCACCCACCTCGAAGACGGAACCGCCCTCATGAAACAGGCCGTCCTGTTCCGGGCGGGGCACCACAGCGCCCAACTCGAAATAGAGCTGACCCGGCGAAATATCCCCTTTCACAAGTATGGCGGACTCAAATTCGTCGAGGCCGCCCACATCAAGGACTTGTTGGCCCTGCTCCGCGTTCTCGAAAACCCCTACGACCAGATCAGTTGGTTTCGGATATTGCAAATGCTGGAGGGAGTCGGACCCAAACGGGCCGGGATGATCATGGATTCCCTCGGAGTGCGAAAGGCGCCGGGCGGTCAACGATCGGAAGCGACCGCCGGCGGCTCGAGCCGATCGCGTTCGGAAGACCCGTCCGATCGTCGATCCCCGCTTGTTCGACTCTTGAACCAACCCCCCGTGGTTCCGCCCGTCGCAAAGCAGCAATTCGAGTTGCTGCGGGCCACGCTTGCGGAGTGTGCCGGACTGAAGCCGGGCAGTGACGCCGACTCGGTCGCGGACCGGCCGGCGCTGATGATACAGATCGAGCGGATCCGGAACTTCTATCAGCCGCTGTTCGAATTGCGATTCGACAATGCCCGAATACGGGTTCGCGACCTCGAGCAACTGGAACGGATCGCGTCCACGTATCGCTCGCGGAGCAGTTTCATCACCGACCTGACGCTGGATCCGCCGACTTCGACCTCCGACTTCGCCCAGGCACCGCATCTCGATGAAGATTACCTGATCCTCAGCACCATACACTCCGCCAAGGGTTGCGAGTGGGATGTCGTGCACGTCATTCACGCGGCCGACGGGATGATCCCGTCGGATATGGCGCTAGGCAGTCCCGAAGGCGTCGATGAGGAACGCCGCCTCTTCTACGTCGCCATGACCCGCGCCAAGAACGCCCTCTACATCTACTTTCCGTTCCGCTATTACCATCGCAAGCACAGCCTCGGCGACCGCCACACCTATGCCCAACTAACGCGATTCATCTCAGACCAGACCCGGGGGTTGCTGGAAGAGCGCAACGCCGAGTCGGCCGAGCGGCCCTGGCCCGAACAATCGCCAGTGGACGGTCGTCGAAGACTTGACGATCGCTTGCAGGATCTTTGGCGTCCGTGAGCAAGATCGTTCGCGGCCCGCATGGCAGTGAACGGGCCGAATGGTCGAATGCGGCCACCTTGCGCCGGCGGAGGGTCGATCTGCCCATCCAGAATGGCTTGAGTGTGGCAGAACTGTTTGTTTCTTTTCTTTGCATTCTGGAAGAAAGGGCGATTATTATGGGATTCATCGCAAACCGGCGTGCCGTGCCGGTCGCGTCGCGCGGACGGCACGCGAATTGCTCAGATCAGGGTGCAGTCGGCAGACGACAGGCGGCGAATCGCTTCGCAGTATAATGATTGAGGAAACTCGGTGGCGGCACGTCAGATGGCCGAGGTGAGCTGAGACGCGACGTT
>JAPULF010000137.1 GCA_027295245.1 Planctomycetota bacterium | reverse complement strand
TGCCGGGGTTTTTCTTCGCATGATCGCCGGGTAGGATTGCCCGTGCCGTTATTCTGGCCGTGAGGATCGTCATGGACCTACTGACATTCGTATCCGAAACCCTGGGAAACTTCACAAGTCATGCTACCGGCCTGCTGCTTTTTCCGTTGTACCCGCTGATCCTGCTATTCCGCTGGTTGGGGTTCCTACCCCCGTCCGCTGTAGTCGGCTGATCGTCCTGTTCGCCGCCGTCGTCGCCGCCAAGCTCGCCAGCGAGCCGGTCAGCGGTCCCTGACCCGCGTTTCGACCGGAGGCGCGACCCTCCAGGCGGCTCTCTTTTCATGCCGGGGCCGCCCGTGGATTCAGGCCCGCGTCGTGGTACGATGTGCAGCGGGAGCGACCATGCCCACCGATCCGCCCAACACGCCCGAGCCCGACGAGGAGCCGTTGACCGACGCCGAAGCCGCCTTGCTGCGACGGGCCGCGACAATGCCGGTGGATGAACTCGACCGGCTGATCCGACACGTCGATCACGTGATTGAGCAGAAGCCGCACGCTGGGGACAACTGAGACCACCAGCCTCGTCGAACAGGACCAGCGACGATGGTGTGGTATTGGTCTGCTCACCGATCTGTGTCGTCACCAAGCCCTTGACGCCGAGGGTGGCGCGGGTGTGCTTTTCGTCGAAGAACGACAGCAACGGAACATCATCCTTGCCCAATCCGAGGGATGTCCTCAGTCAGGGCGATCGTCGTCTGCATGGTGCTTCAGGGCGGCCAGGCGGTTGGGCGTGCAGCCGCGGACGCGCTGCGGACGTCAACCCGAACGACTGCTCCAGCTCTACAAGGCGGGCCTCGATAACACTGACCTCTTCGGTTTCCGGCCGCGGCGTGTGGACTTGGTAGCCGGTCTGGTGGGTCGCGCCGTGCTGTTCGATGTACAGCTGCAGCTTCCGCCAGTTGCCCCATGTGATGACATAGCGAATCAGGGCGTCGCGGTTGATCTTCGACGACACGCCCTTTGCGTCGAGCTGCGGGACGATTTCGTACCACGCCCTCTGGGTGTCCGCATCCAACCACGCCGGGCACCGCGGACAACCGCGGCCGGGTGTTGGCTCGTGCGGGCGACCCATGGCGCACCACGATCCTGTCATCTTCGAGACGCCGGTCGGCGTCGCAGGCGGCCCCCACATGATGTCACACCCGATAAGCGGCGAGAGAACGACAAATCACGGTTCAGCCAAGCGCGAATCCGTGCCGTCTCTATTATCACATTCGATGGATTGCCAATAATGTCCCGTGGAGGGCTTCGTTCTTCAAACGGCACCCGTGTCTATCGGCGTTCTGAAGACTGCCGCCGCCGGGGGAGGCTTGTGCGTCGGTTCAAGGGGGGCCTTCCCGGCCCGTTGGTTGCACCGAAACCAGAATTGTTGCTTCCGGCCACCCCGCTTGACCGGCGATCGTGAATGCAACGCGCCGCGCCCGCGAAGCCCCGACGCCGGCGGCCACCCCCTGCGGCACGTGGTCCGCATAGGCTCACACTGGCGTCTGTATCGTATGTGTATTTGGATGACGGCGCTCTTATGGAAGGTCCGTCGCATATCAACCCGATAATACGGCGAGTGGAAACTGCCCATCGGCGGCGCGCGCTCGGCATCGCCCTACGGCGCGCTGGATCCACGCGCCGGTGTTGGCCGATCAGCGGGGCGCACGCACGATCCGTGCGTCTCCGAAGGCGGAACAAGCCATGAAGCAATACTCACACGGGAATCCCAACGGTCGGACGCGGCGGTTTCACACCCTTCTGGCGACGGCCGGCGCGTCGGTCGTGGCGCTGGCGGGTTGCGGGCTGTTTGACACCGGCGACGGCTCCTGCGACCCGAACGCCCCGGCCTGCGGAGACGGAACGACGTGTCAGCAGTTTGTCACCGGCGAGTACCGCTGCGCCGCCCCGGTTCGAATTCGCGGGCACGTGCTGGACCTGGCGGATGACGGCCCTATCGAGGATGCACGGGTCCAGGCGATGGACGCCAACGGGGCCGCGGTCGGGACGACGGGCGTCACGGACGAGCAGGGCGCATACGAACTCATGGTGCCCGCGTTGCGCGACGAGGACGGCGCACCGCTCGACGGTTCGTACACCCTTCAGGTGCAGGCCATGAGGTATCAGATGTTCCCGACGCCGATCCGACCGGCGCTGTCGATCGACCTGAGCACGGCGGTCCGGGGAGAATCAGACTGGGTGGTCGAGAATCCGCTCACCACCGTCAAGCTGATCGGGTTGCTGGGCGATACCGCGGGGCTGGGCTCGATCGCTGGGATGATCCTGGCGGAGAAAAACGCCGGCGTGCTCGTCGTCGCCGAGGGGGCCGGTTCGGCGGTCACGGGCATCAGTGACTCGAACGGGCAGTACGTGGTGTTCAACGTGCCCGCGGGCAATTACACGGTGCGCGGCTTCGCGGCGGGCGTCCAGCTCGATCCGGCTTCGACCGGCCTCCAGGCGGGCGAACATCGCACGGGCGTCGATTTGTCGCAGGCGGACCGCCCGCTCAACACCGTGTCCGGCAACGTCCAGATCGTGAACGCCCCGGGCGAGGCCACGACCAGCGTGATCCTCGCGGTCGAGAGTACCTTTGTCGAGGCGGCCGGACGGGGGGCGGTTCCGCCGGGCCTGCGCGTCGGCGACGTGAGCGGCGAGTTCACGATCGAGAATGTGCCGGACGGCAATTACGTCGTGCTGGCGGCGTTCGAGAATGACGACCTGGTACGCGACCCCGATCAGACCATCGGCGGGACGATGACGGTCCGCATTACGCTGCCGGATCCGACGGCCGGAAACGTGCTGGTGTTCTCCGAGGGGTTCAAGGTGACCGAGGCCCTGGCGGTGGTGTCGCCGGGGGCGGATGCGCCGGAGGAGGTCTTCACGCCGACGCCGACGTTCGAGTGGGCGGATGATTCGAGCGAAGACGGATACGAGATCCGCGTCTTCGATGCGTTCGGCCGGCTCGTGTGGAGCGACGAGATCGGCTCGGTCAGCGGGTCGGCGACGGTGACGCATACATATGCCGGGCCGGCGTTGGAGCCGGGGATGTTCTACCAGTTCCGCGTGAAGTCGTTTCGCGAGCAGACCGGGACGCGGACGGCGATCAGCGCCACCGAGGACCTGCGCGGCGTGTTCTTTTATCTGGCCGGCAGCCATCCCACCGCGACGGCCCTGACGACGCTGCCCCGGATCCTCGGAGTGCGTCCGTCGGCGTGAGTCGCGAGACCTGGGCATCGAACTACCGAAGATCAGCCGAATCGCAGAAAAACAATGTGTCAGGTTCGCGTCTTGCGAACGCAACGCCGCCAGATGCCGTTTAGGTCGGCGGTTTTCGGCAGGGGCGAAAGGTGTATTTCGTCAACTGTCATCGTCGCCGCGGCTGCTGCTGTGGGCGGCGTGGCGTGAGGTGATGGGGGCGATCCAGGCGGCTAGAATAATCGCCATGCTTCCCCCGTCCCGCACCCGACGAATCGCGAAGTGGACCGGGCTCGTTGTCTGCGTCCTGATTCTGGCGTTGTGGGCGGTGAGTACGCGGTACTGGTTTACCTACAACAACTCCATCGATTCGCCTTACTGTTTCTTCACCGCGATGGGACACATGAGCTTCACTTCGGGGGT
>JAPULF010000136.1 GCA_027295245.1 Planctomycetota bacterium | reverse complement strand
CGACTTCGGGCGGCATGGCCGAGCCTGGAAACTCCGGCAGCGGAAAAGGCCCCCGGCGTTGGTCGAGCGGGTCGATCACGTAGCCTGCGTTACCCCCGTCGCCGGGCATCGACGGTATGCCGAGATCCATCGACTGAATCGGAGCATCCGCCCCCAAGGCCGCCAGAATTGCCGGGTCGGGGGAAGGCGCCCCCGGATAGCTGAATGGATCGACCATTCGGTGGCAGACGTGGCAGTTGACGCCGTCGCGATCCGCCACCGTCAGGGCAGATCCGTCGGTCGGCGTGGACCGTCCCTCGAGCCAAGCCTTCGGGGCATGACAGCGCAGGCACGTGTCCCCGATACCGGGGGCGTCCGCCTCCGCGATATCCAGGCACGCATAGGTCAACGGGTCGCGGGCCGCCTGTCCCATCAGGCTGCCGACCCAGCCCATGTAGATGCTTGGCGAGGTGTCGTGGCAATTGCGACAGTTGCCCGATGGCTGGATCAGATTGGTCAGTCCGCCGGGCTGCGTGCCGCGGTGATAGAAGTTATCGATCGTGGTATCCAGCGGCAATTCGGGCGGACCTGCCGACGCCGGAGCGACCATAACGAGAACGGTATACAGCATGAGCTTCGCGCGCATAGAAACCACCCACTCCCAGGGCACCGTAGTCTCTGTGGGAACGAAGTCGAAAAACCGTCGGCTCGCTCCTTCCCAGCCTTCATATCGTATCCGGACCGGACGCCCCGTTCAACTTCCGGAATGCGGGTCCGATTCCGGGAGACTCGTTACCGCGGCCCGACGTGGTTTTTTTTCGGGAGGCCGAGTCCTGGCCGCGACGATTCCATCGACGGTTTGAAACTGCATGAATTGGCGTGTTCTCGGTCGATCGCTACACTTGCCGGGGCCCAGCCTTTTGGGACCGGCATGGAAGTGAACGGTCCGGATCTGACAGAGGTGCATCCATGACTAGTACAGCCGCCAATACCACCGGCGGCCCGCGTGTGGTGCGTGCCCCGCGCGGCCCCGAGATGTCCTGCAAGGGATGGCATCAGGAAGCCGCCCTTCGCATGCTCCACAACAACCTCGACCCCGACGTCGCCGAGGATCCCGATCGGCTGATCGTGTATGGCGGGACGGGCAAGGCGGCCCGCACCTGGGAAGACTTCGACCGAATCGTCCGGGCATTGCGCAGCCTCGAGAACGACGAGACCCTGCTGGTCCAGAGCGGACGGGCCGTCGGCATCGTTCGCACGCACGAGTGGGCTCCGCGCATCTTGATCGCCAATGCGCTGTTGGTCCCGAAGTGGGCGACGTGGGACGAGTTTCGACGGTTGGAAGCGATGGGCCTGACGATGTTCGGCCAAATGACCGCCGGAAGCTGGATTTACATCGGCACCCAGGGCATTCTCCAGGGCACCTACGAAACGTTCGCCGCCTGCGCTCGAGAGCACTTTGGGGCCACGCTGAAGGGCCGGCTGGTCGTGTCCGGTGGGCTCGGCGGCATGGGCGGGGCGCAGCCGTTGGCGGCGACGTTTAACGAAGCCGCGTTTCTGGGCGTTGACGTGGATCGTGCCAGAATCGAACGCAGGACTCGCACCGGATACTGCGACCGGATGACCGACGATCTCGACGTGGCCCTCGAATGGACGCTCGATGCCCGGGCAAACAACAGGGCGTTGTCCGTAGGGTTGGTGGGCAATATTGCCGATGTGCTTGCCGAACTGCTGCGGCGCAACATCACGCCGGACGTTTTGACCGATCAAACCTCGGCGCATGATCCGTTGAACGGATACGTGCCGAACGGATTGACTTTTGAAGAGGCGTTGCGGTTACGAGAATCAAATCCCGTGAAGTACAAGGCCGATGCTTTCCGCACGATGGCCGATCACATGCGAGCCATGCTGCAACTCCAAAAACGCGGCGCGATCACCTTCGACTACGGGAACAATCTCCGCGGACACGCCAAGGAAGAGGGTGGCGTGGAGGACGCATTCGAGGTTCCGGGCTTTGTGCCGGCGTACATCAGGCCGCTTTTCTGCGAGGGTTCCGGACCCTTCCGTTGGGCGGCGTTGTCGGGTGACCCGAACGACATCGCCGCTACCGACGAAGCCGTTCTCGAAACGTTCCCGAACGAAGAGCAACTCTGCCGGTGGATTCGAATGGCCGGAGAAAAGGTCGCATTTCAAGGCTTGCCCGCACGAATCTGTTGGTTGAACTACGGTCAACGAGCAAAGATGGGGCTGATCTTCAACAGGTTGGTTCGCGAAGGCCGAACGAAAGGGCCGATCGTCATCGGCCGGGACCACCTGGATTGCGGTTCGGTGGCCTCCCCGAATCGCGAGACCGAGGGCATGAAGGACGGTTCCGACGCCATCGCCGACTGGCCCATCCTGAACGCCCTGGCCAACACCGCCTGCGGCGCGAGCTGGGTCTCGGTGCACCACGGCGGGGGCGTCGGAATCGGCTATGCCCTACATGCGGGCATGGTCTGCGTCGCAGACGGCACCGATTCGGCGGACGAGCGTCTCAATCGCGTCCTCACCTGCGATCCGGCAACCGGCATTTTTCGACACGTCGACGCGGGCTACGAGCGAGCGGAGGAAATCGCCCGCGAGCGCGGCGTGAACATTCCGCGGTAGGGGGTTTCACAGCCCGGTCGGACGCGGCTATGCAACCGCGGGCCGGCGACGATAGACGATCGTTCCCGCCGCCAGCAGCAGCA
>JAPULF010000135.1 GCA_027295245.1 Planctomycetota bacterium | reverse complement strand
CCGAAACCGGATGCGCCGAATTCTCCTGCCGCCTGACCGCCGGAGGAGGACTTTCCACGCTCTAATCGCTCGCCGCGAACGGCGCCCGGGTCAATTGCACGAATTGCGCCCAGTTGCGCGAGGTTGCACGAAAAAACGGTGTTCCCGTGATGCTCCGGACGCTTGGTGAACGTGCGACACACCCGGAAACGAGATCGGCATCCGGACCGGCGGCTTGCGAGAATACATCGTCCTGTGTGTGTTCCAAGCCCGTTCCGCACGGTGTTGGCGGGGCTGCGCGAGGAGGACTAGAATCGGCCCACATGTCCTCCGGGCGGATCGTGCTGTCGTGTTTTTGGATCGCCTTGGCCGTCTCCGCGTGTCAAGACGCCGACGGTAATCGCGTGAACATGCGGGAATGGTGGCGGGAGCGGACCGGCCCCGATCCAAGCGAGGAGGAGCCGTCATCAGACCGCCGCGTAGACGAACGACTGGCCGATCGAGCCACCGTCGATCCGGATGACGGCGATTCAACGGATTTCGCGGACGACCGCCAATCCTCGAATATCGCCGACACTTCGGCCACGCCTCCAGGCAGATCGACGGACCGAGGGCCCGACCGATCTTCGCCGACCGCCGTTCATTCGGACGTGCTGATAATCAATGACCAGATCATCACGGTGTCCGACGTCCTGGATCCCATCGAACCGCAGTTGGAGGCATCCGCCGGGCGTCTTGCCCCCGCCCAGTATTTCAAGCGACGCAACGCCGTTGTCCGGCGGGCGGTGATCGAAGCCGTTGCCGAGCGGCTCATCTGGCAGGAAGCAAAGTTCCTGATTTCGGAGCAAGTCGAGCCGCAGATCATGAAGGCCGTAGACCGGCTGGAGCGGAGCGATATCAACCGGCACTTCGACGGCCGGGAAACCCGCTACGAGACACACCTCGCAAGCATCGGCAAGCAGCGAGGCGAAGTTCGCGAGGCCCTCAAGCGCAAGGTGGTGGTCAACCAGTATCTACGGGACAAGCTTGTGCCGATGGTATCCGAACCGACCAAACGCGAACTCGAGAAGTATTACCGTCGCCACATCGCGGACTTTTCGAGCGAGCCGCGGACCGAGTTGTTCCTGATCGACGTGCCGGTCGCGATGTTCTTCAAACGCGGTCAGATCGCAAACGAGCGCACCACCGCCGTCGCCCGCGAAAAGGCCCGGGCCGAGGCCGATGCCGCCGCCGCCGCCATGGACGCCGGCGAACCGTTCGAGGCCGTCGCGAAGAAGTATTCCGAGGGACGGATGAAGGGCGCCGGCGGGGCATACGGCTTCGTGTCGACGCGAAAATCGCCGCTGGTCGAGCGTTACGATCCCGCATGGGAACGATTGTGCCGGATGAAACCGGATGAGCGCAGCGAGGTATTCGAGGCCCACAAGGCATTCTTCATCGTCAAGGCGGGGCGCGTCGAAAGTGGCGAGGGTAAGAGTTTTTCCGAAGCCCAGCGCGAAATCGCAACCAAGATCCGCGATCAGAAATTCGTCGAGCTACGCGCGAACTTTTTTCAAGAGCGCTTTGATCGAGCCCATATCAGTTCGCTGGATGATTTCTATCAAAACATCCTGAACGCCGCCCCCAAGCCGTCCATGGCCGGGCCCGCCTTTCCCTGAACCCGGAATCCCCGCGAAAACACCCGGCAAGTCGATACCCTGCTATGGGGCCTCGTCGCCGAATAGTACATCCTGCATGTCGTAGAGCCCCGGAGGTTTTCCAACGATCCATTTCGCCGCACGGATGGCGCCGACCGCGAAGACATCGCGCGAGCGGGCCACGTGGCCGACGTTGATCGATTCGCCCAGCCCCCCGAACGAGACCGTGTGCTCTCCAACGGTATCGCCGGTGCGAAGCGTGTGAACGGCGATTTCCCCTTGTGGTCGTGGGCCGGTCTCGCCGTGACGCCCATAAACAACCGGCGAATCGTCGTGGCCCGCACAGCGCCTGCCTTCGATCACGGCATCGCGAAGCGCGAGAGCGGTTCCGCTGGGTGCGTCGACCTTGAACCGATGGTGTGCCTCGAAGATCTCCACGTCGTACGAAGTATCCAGCACCTCGGCCAGCCGGCGTACTGTCCGCAAGAGCACATTGACCCCTACGCTCATGTTCGGGGCCTGCAGAACGGCAATCGATTCGCCGGCCGCGCCGATGCCCCTCATCGCCTCTTCGTCCAGGCCGGTCGTGCCGATGACGATCGGTCTGGACATGCGAGTGCATTGCGCGAGCTGATGCATCGTGGCGGCGGGCGTTGAGAAATCGATCAACACGTCGAAGTTTGACGGCGCCCGATCCGAGACCGCGATCGAAAGACTGTCGATCCCGGCGATTTCGCCCGCGTCTTTTCCGATTTCGGGGGCCCCTTCGCGTTCAAGGGCGGCAACGCATCGGACCTGCTCATCTTGGTCGACCAGTGCGATGATGCGCCGGCCCATTTTCCCGGCTGCACCGGATACTGCGAGATTGATCGGCATGGGCTACCTCTTGTGTCACGGGTGCTTCACTTGTTTGACTCGCTCAGGTCGGATTCGGACCGGTCCCAGACGATCGCGAGCAACCGTTGGTCGGTTTGCAATGGCACATCCAGGTCAGGGGGACATTGGATGGTGCCGTCGGGCTGCTCGATGGCAATGACCTGAGCCCCGAATTGCCGCCGGAAATCGCAGTCCCGCAGAGAACGGTTAAGGGCCTGAAGCGGAACCAGCAAACGCTGGATCATATCCCGACGCATCGGCGTCACACCCATCACGAGCTGCTGCAACTGGCCCTCCTGCTCGATCGCGGCCAGCCCGGTGTGTTCCCGAAACACGAGTTTCTGCGTCTCCGTAATCTGCCGCTGCACCCGGTCGAAAACGGCTTCTCTCGTAAGCATACCCAGCCAGCATCCACCCCGATCGCGCGAAACCACCGGCAGGACGTCGTGATTCCCGCGCTTGAACACGGTCAGCGCGGAATACACGTCATCATCCGGGGCCACGGTTTCGAGCCGTTGAGACATGATATCCGACGCGATGACCGCCGCGGCCATCCCCGGCTGTTCGATGATCCGGTGAATGTCGGGCACTGAAACCAGCCCGACCAACCGATCCCCGTCCACGATGGCGAAAACGGGTCGCGTCCCGGGCTGGATTTTTTCGACGAGTTGGGGAAGCGTCGCGCCGGGCGGCGCATGCATGGGCCAACGGCGCTGCATGAGTTGGTCGACGCGCAGCGATTCGAGCAGATTGACAACCACGTCCCCGGCGTGCGCCGGTGATTCCGCTTCGTTGCGGATCTGCTCGTGGTTGAGGCCCCATCGGCGGCCGACAACGTAGGAGCTGACACAAACAAGCATCAAGGGGACGATCAACCCGTAACTGCCCGTCATTTCCGTCACCATCACGATCGCGGCCATCGGCGTTCGCATGGCCGCCGCCAGGACGCCGGCCATCCCCACGGGAATCAATGCCTGACGCACTTGTTCGTCGAATGTATCGGGAAACAGGGCCTGGCAGACCGCCCCCACGAAGGCTCCGACAGCGCCGCCGATGAACAGACTGGGACCCAGGACTCCACCGGACGCCCCGCTTCCGACCGTGAACGCGGTGGCGACGGATTTCAAGAGTGCAACCAGCCCGAAGATGCCTGCCCAAAACCACCAATTCACGGAAGAATCGCCCAGCCAGAGTTTGCCGCTCATGATGTTGCGGATGAAATCGTATTGCCCGTCCATGACCTGCGGCAAAACGCAGGCCAGACCTCCCGTTGCAAGTCCGCCGACCGCCGGCGCAATCCAGAGCGGCAGCCGAGACCATGGCAACACCCGCTTTTCGACCGTGGAAAGACACAGGCTGAAAAAGATGGCCGCCGCCCCGCACAAGGGGCCCAAGACCGCATAGGGCAACAGATCGATCGCCGTTGCGAAGGTAAGCGCGTCGGCGTTCGGCAGGAGCAATGGATAGGTACCGAACCCCACAAGCGACATGAACGTGGAATAGCCGATCACGGACGCCACGAATGACGGAACGATCGCCTCCGACTCGAACTCGGGCTCGCGATACAGAACCCCCGCGGCAAACAGCGCTCCGCCCATCGGACAGCGAAAGATCGCGCCGATCCCCGCTCCGCATCCGGCCACCAACAAGGTTCGCCGTTCGCGGGGTGTCAGGCCGAAGAGCTTGCCGAACGTAGAGCCGATTGCCGCCCCCAAGGCGGCGGTCGGACCCTCCGGGCCGGCCGAACCGCCGCACGAGATGACGCCGACCGAAGCCACGGCCTTGACAAAGGGGCCCCTCAGCGGCAGTTCGCCCATATTGCGATGAAAGGCTCGGCACAGGATGTCCGTGCCGTGACCGGCTTTCAGTCGGAAAGCCAGACAGACCAAGCCCGAAAAGAGCCCACCCAGCGCTGGCAGCAGGAGCACGGCCCAGTGGAATTGAAACACCTGGCCCCCGCCCGGATCCACCTCCTGGATCCGTCCGACCACGTGCTTGGCGCCGAAATGCAGCCCCTGATCGAGTCCGTAGGCCGCCAGACCGCCCACGACACCCACCAGGGCTCCCAGGCCAAAGAGCCGGACCCATCGGGCCGTCGGTCTGGGGAGGCGCGACAGGATGGCGGTGAGATCGGGCATGTACAGGAAACGGCCTTCCGTTGCGCGCATTTGGCAGCGAGGAGAATCAAAGGCTATTCAGGGTAGTCTGCGGCGTCAATCGACCGGACCGCCGGTCAGGCCAACGTGAAATAGGCCGCCAGCAAGACGTTCGCCGCCACGAGGAAAGGGATGAGCGTGGCAAGAAGGGCCTGACCGCGAGAAGTGCCGTGCAGGTTTTCCACTCCGCTGGCCACGACGGATACATACCACAACAACCCCAGCGGAGGCATCAGCACCATGGCCGGCAATACCGCACTGCCATACGCCACCGCATGCACCGATCGTTCGGTTTCGGAGCCCCGCCGACCCAGGCAAAACAAGACCATTTGGATCAAGAGACCGTAGCAGTAGTTCCACATCAACTGGCCCACAGGGACCAGGATGAACAGGAACAACAGCAGCTCAACTCGCCAACTCGCACTCGAAAGCAGCCCGGCGGGCCCAAGTCCGCCCATCAAGACCAGCAAGAGCAACAACAGAACCGTCGCCCCGTAGGCACAGATCACGCTGAACGCGGCCGCGCCCGATCGGCATCCGCTCTGGCTTTGCCGAAAATACTCACCGGGCTGGATAGCGAGCCTCGACACGCCATCGACGAACCCCCGAATGAACCCCACATGCCGGCGGTGTTCCCAAGGCGTTCCGATTCGGAGGGGTACGCCCCTGACGCCGTCCCGAATGGGCCGCACCGGCATGCACGCGGCGGCCAGAAGACGACCACACGACACGCAATCGAATCGACGCGGCTCCGGCAATCCTCGGTCGTCGTTTCCGAGGTAGGACTCGCCGCAATCGGGGCAGACAAAGTTCACGGCCCCGGAGGAAACGCGTAATCCGTTGCCTCGAACGGCAAGGCACACTCAGGACACCGGTTGTCCCTCAGTTCCCAGAGCAGGTATTGGCATCGAGGACAGTTCATTCCTGTACGCGCTTGATATCGGCTCCAACCGCGTTGAGCCGCTTTTCGATCGACTCGTAGCCGCGATCGATGTGGTAGACCCGAGAGATCCTGGTTTGCCCCTTGGCGATCAAGGCGGCCAGGACCAAGGCGGCCGACGCCCGCAAGTCGCTCGCCATGACCGGGGCCCCCACCAGGCGCTTCACGCCTTCCACGAGAACGACCGGTCCTTCCTTTCGCAGCTTGGCGCCCATTCTGTTTAATTCGGCAACATGGACGAACCGGTCCGGAAAGATTTTCTCGGTGATGATGCTGTTGCCGTCGGCCAGGCAGAGAAGGGCCATAATCTGGGCCTGAAGGTCTGTCGGAAAACCCGGATAGGGCTGCGTAGTTACCGTAATCGGCTCGAGCCTGCGGGAGGACGAAACCTGCGTTCCGTCTGCCTTTTTTTCGACGATCACGCCGACCGCCCGCAGCCGATCCACGACCGCCAGCAAGTGGTCCACCCGGCAGTTGGAAATCACCGCGTCCCCATTCGTAATAGCCACGGCGATCATCAGCGTTCCGGCCTCGATGCGGTCCGGAATAACCGTATGTTCGCTACCGTGAAGTTCGCTCACGCCCTCGATTTTGATCCGCGTGGTCCCCTGGCCGATGATCCGGGCCCCGCAGGCGTTGAGATAGTCCGCCAGATCGATCACTTCCGGCTCGCACGCCGCTCCCTCGATGACCGTCGCCCCCTCCGCCAGCGTGGCCGCCATCATGACGTTCGCGGTACCCAGCACGGTGGACCCGAACGGTCCGCCGAGAAAAACTTCAGCGCCCCGCAGCTTCTTCGCCTTCAGGTGAATATCGCCGCTCACTAATTCCACGTCGGCCCCCAGTGCCTTGAGACCCTGGAGGTGGAGATTCACCGGACGGTCGCCGATGTTGCACCCCCCCGGCAACGCCACCCGGGCTTGTCTCCGCTTGGCGAGCAGGGGCCCCATCACGCAGACACTGGCCCGCATTCTGCGAACGAGATCGTACTCCGCGTGGCAGTTCATTTCGTCTTCGACCTTGAGGCGCAGGTCGCCCTCGGCATCTCGGGTCGCGTTGACCCCGAGTTGCTTCAGCAGGTGGCAGAGGGTCTGAACGTCATCCAGGTTGGGAACGCCTTTCAGAACCGTCTCGCCTTCGGTCAGGATCGACGCCGCCATGATCGGGAGTGCCGCGTTCTTCGAACCGTTGACCGTCAGGCTTCCGCGAAGTCGTTGTCCGCCGTTAATCAGGAATTGGTCCACGTGATTGTTCTCGCAATGTAGATTTCGACCCTATCAGCACTTGCAGTTTCTGTGACGCAATGCACAGTGGACCGAATATCACAATCTGTTGCCGTTCGCAAGTCACATCGCGTACGGATCATAGATTGCCGCCCTCCGCGTTGCCGGTGTGTCTTGCCTCCGCCCGATAGTTTGAATAGTGTTGGGCCTCCGAATTGGCTCGCGGCGTACCTCGGGGTCCGTTCAATATGAACGTATCAAGGCCCATTGCAAGACAGAGAGTTAAGATGTCACTGACCAGTATCGTAAACGCCAAGGCGATCGAATTGGGTAAGGAAGTCCTGCGAATGACGACCGCCGCGGGCTCGGGCCATCCCACCAGCGCACTGTCGATCATGCACCTGACCGTGACCCTGATGTACGACCGCATGCGATGGGACCCGGCCGATCCGTGGAATCCGGCCTGTGACCGGTTGGTGCTTTCGGAGGGCCATGCCGTTCCCGCCGTCTACGCCGCCTATGCCGATCTGGGCGGGGTCGTGGGACCGAACCGATCGCAGTGCCGGCCGCTCGCCTTGGATGACCTCTCTTCGCTCCGCGAGGTGGACAGCGTGCTCGACGGACATCCCAACCCGAGCGAAGGATTCCCGTTCTTCGACGCCGCCACCGGTTCGCTGGGACAGGGACTGAGCGTCGGGGCCGGGTTGGCCCTCGGGGCCCGGCAACGCGGCATCGACCGCCGGATCTACGTGCTGATCGGCGACGGAGAGTCCCGCGAGGGCCAGATTTGGGAGGCCCTCGATTTCATCGTGGACCACAAATTGACGAATGTGGTATCCATCTTCAACTGCAACGGACAGGGCCAGGCCGACTACGTGTCGGGGCAGCAGTCCGCCG
>JAPULF010000134.1 GCA_027295245.1 Planctomycetota bacterium | reverse complement strand
GGAAGCCATGGACAGCGCCGGGGCGAACTGGTGGCAGAAGGTTCGCTTCGGTGTTTGGCCGCAGGTGGCGCCACAGATCGTCTCCCTGACGCTCTACCGCTTGGAGATCAATATACGCGAGTCGGCTGTCATAGGCCTCGTGGGATGTGCCGGGATCGGATTTTACATCGAGTATTATCGCCGCTCTTTCAACTACCCGCGTGTCTGCACCATGGTACTGGTCACCATGGCGATCGTACTGTGCGTCGATCAGCTCAGCGTGCAAATCCGCAAGCGCCTCACCTGATGTCAAAAGGCAACCCATAGAATGACGAGACTTGAGACCGGCCAATAACCGGTTCATCTTTCAAATCGTCGCCTAAGAGTCGCTACCGCCCGCCGCAACCGCCGAATCGCACGATGAGGATTGCCCGCCCCGGTCGCGCAGAATCAGATCCGCGACGTGAAACTCCCACAGTGTGTCGATCTGCCAGGATCGTTCAGCCGGCATCACAAAGGCATGAGTCTGTTCTGCGCGAAGGGAACGTGTCCGTAGGACTGATTCACATCGGTGTATGAACACCGCCCCGTTGAGAGAATAGGACGGCGGCAAGGCTTGGCGCCGGGCATAGGCCAAATCGCACCGAACGAACTCTTTCAACGTGCCGCGTTTCGTCAACTGACGGGCCAGAATCGGATGATCGTGCGACTCAGTGACGCACGCAACCGCATCGGCGTCCGCCGTGATCGCCGTTCGCACCGCGCCATCGATGTCCTCGCCGGTTCGTAGCGGCGAGGTCGGCTGCAGAATGGCGACGAACTGCGGGACGTACTGATCTCGATTGGACAACCATTCGAGTGCGTGCAAGACGGCATCGACGTGCGGCGAGTCGTCTTGTGCCAGATTCGCGGGCCGCATAAACGGAACGTCCGCCCCGCACGAACGCGCCACCGCGGCGATTTCGTTGTCGTCCGTCGAAACGACGATCCGGCCCAACATTCGACTTTGCCGCGCGGCCTCGATCGTCCACGCGATCAGGGGTTTTCCCGCCAACATCCGGATGTTCTTTCCGGGCAGGCCCTTGGAACCTCCCCGGGCCGTAATCAGGCCCAGGACCTCGATTCTGTTTGAACCGGCCATACGCATGCCCACCGACGCCTTGAACGTCGCAATCCAGCCGAAACCTGATGCCAATCGAGACACGATCCTGCACGGAGTCTGCGCAATCGGCCCAAGTCTCGTATCGGCATTACCGTCACGGTTTCATTCGGCCCGTTGCACCTGCACGCCACTCCGTTGTTGCTTGAGAAACGCGTTCAACCGCGCATCGTTGGCGGCTTGGATCCTCCGGTTGTCCTCCATCAGATTGGATAGATAATCGGCCTGTTGTGGTCGCGAGGCGGTTTTCTTGTTTTGGGCCAACGGCACGTCGTCGGCCATCGCCAACATGACCGGCTTACGACGATGAAATGCGAAGTGACCGGCGCTGTCGCGTGCGATCGCCGTCGGCGAGCCGCGAACGGCATCGGCGACGAAAACACCGCGCAGGTCCGAGTCCCCGTCCACAAACTGCCGGCCAGCCGAACCGATCACCTTGACGTGTACATCCTTGAGTCCGTCCCGACTGATCGCGTTCACGACGTTGACGCGAACGCGCTGGGCGGCCCGGTCTTCCTGAACATCGAGGGCCAGCGGCGTGACCAGCACGAGTCCGGTGGAGTACAGATGATCGCCCCGACAGATGACCAGAAACGCGCCTGACACATCACCGTCGGCGTCTTCATCCGTGTCGGCGCCCGCCCCGAGATCCAATTCGACCCTCATCGATTTGTCCACGTAGTCGTGTCCGTCGCCCAATTCGACGGTCTTATCGACAATCGGCCGAATCCCCGCAAGGTTCACCCGCGTAATCCGCGATAGGTCCTTTTCGACCAGAGCCAACTTCATCAAATCGACGCGATAAACCTGGAGATACGCCGTCTTGATATTGCGATAGTCAATCGTGACGAACGGACGAGCATAGCTGCCCGCGTCCCCGTCGCCCGCCACGGAAGACTTCCTGCCCCCTCGAAGGTGCTCCGCCCACTCATCGGCTTCACGAAACACGTCGCCATCCGGATGAAAAATCGTCGCCTCGGGCAACTCGACGAATTTGTGCTCGAAGTAATCCACCGAATCGCTGGCGTCGGAATACCGGGACTTCACCTTCTTGTAATACTCGATCGCCTTTGCAGTTTCGTTCTGAGCGTGGTAGATCTGACCGATGATGTACAGGGCCAGCCATTTGTTGGGGCTCGGCCGCTCGACGCCCTGCCGATCGCGGTAGGTAGACTTCGAAACCTGATCCGCGATCTCCAGCGCCCGCACGAACGATCCAAGGTGAAAATAGGCCAGCGCCTCAATGTAGCGAAACCGGTCCAGCCACTTGCTTTCCGGAAACAGAGCGGACAATTCGGCAGCCAGATCGACGACGGTCTCGTAATCATCGAGTTCCAGGTAGGCATTCGCCAGCGAATACGACGCTTCGTCGGCGATCGGGCTCTCGGGGTATAGCGTCAGGAAACTACGGAGAAGTCGGATCGTCTCGCGTACGATCGCCGACTTGCCGACACGGCCGACCTCCGATCCCGTGTCCCCCCGTCGCGGCCGGATCGAGTCCGGATCGGCGGCCTTGGCATAAAGCGTTTGAGACAAGGCGTAATAGATGCTTTCGACCTGCGGCGTGTCCGGGTATTCGCGCCAGAGATCCTCGAGGTAATCGATGCTCTCGAGAAACCGGCCCTCCTCGCGCAATGTGCCGCCCACCGCCGAATCCCGCGCAAACGATGCGTCCGCCGTCGCACGGTAGATAAGATACGCCCGCTCGTGCTGGTCGGTACGGGCATACGCCCCCGCAATCTCGACGATCTGATCGAACGGAATCACGAGGCCGGGATACTTCTCCTTCAGGATTTCGAAGTAGTTCACGATGCCGTCCGGATCGTCGCGCATCAACGCCGCTGTCAGCAGCATCCGCACCGACTCGCGGTAGGGCTCGTCTCGGACCACCCATTCTCCGGCCAGAAGCCGGGTGAGGTACTCGGCGGAAGAACCGTAGTCGCCGTCATCGTGATGCCGACGGCCGAAGTGATACAGCTCATCCGGAGTCATTCGGTAGTCGTCCGGACTTGGAACATCGCGCAGCAAGACGGTCAGCAGTTGATCCGACTTGTTGACGTGTTTGATCTCCGGACGATACAGGCTGCGAATCACCGTCGGAGGCATGCGATAGGTGCCGGGTGTCGTCGCAACCATCTTGTAGTGCAGCCCGCTTGGGTGGCGTCGGCTGCCGTAGTAGATCGTCAGCACGTTGTCGACATAGTCGTGGGCCACGTGATTGCCCGTCAGCGATTCGGCCAGAAATCGAAATCCCGCCGGAATCGTCTCGTGCACGATGACGTAGTCCCGATCCCCGGCGGCGTTATTCGATCGTTCGTATCGCGCCAAGTTGATCCGCACGTCCGCAACCTGTCCCACCGTCAGGTTTCGCGCGATGTTGCGAAACCACGCATGCCGCGTAGTCGTCGAGAATCCCGCGGGCACCACGCGCCCTTCATACTCTCTCGGCGGAGGCATGACGTAGCGTTCGCCGACGTGCAATGTTTCGTTGCGCAGCGACCTGGGACTGGGAAATCGCCGCGTGAATCCCGACAGCGTCACGGCGTACGCAAATTCGCCGCGGCCGCGGAACGAAAAATCCACCCTTTGGGACCCTTGTCGGAGTCGATCCTCGGGCAGATCGATGCGAAGCGATTCGGAATCTTCCGAGGTCATGCGGCCGGCGTCTCCACCGTTGATGCGGACTTCCAGCGCGTACTTGGCGTCGTTCACGATGCCACCGGCGTAATAGGTCGCCATCGCCGCCATCACGGTCCCGCGGGCCTTGTGAGGACGCCAGCCGTTCGCTCGGGCGGTCGCCGCCAGGTAATTGACCATCGGCCGAACGTCGGACGAACGCGGATCGACGGACAGTTGGGCGAGCAACGCAAGCCCGGTTACCTCCAATTCGCTGTTCATCCACGCCGAGTTGCCGTCGCACGACAGCTTGCGACATGTCATGCTCCCGCGGCGAACCTCCTGGAGTCGATGCCCGAGCACACCGAGCAGCTCCGCGGCAATCGACTCTCGATCGAGCCGGACCATCGTCAAAGCCAGGTGCCCCAGGGCCGCGCTGCTCAGTGTTTGGCGGTTTCGATAGAGCCGGTTCGCGTGTGCGTACTCGACTTCATCGATCCAGGACAACCCGTGCAGGACGATCGACTTCAATTCCGTCTGGACCGGCGACGCATCGGAAAATGCCTTCTTCAAGAATGCCGCCAGTTTCTCGACGGCGCCGTCCGCGACGGCGTGTCCATCCTGACGGGCCTTTCCGAGCGCCCAGGAGACGTGAGAAGTCGCCCAGGCGTCGGATTGGGCGGCCCTGCCACACCAGCCCCACCCCCCGTCGTCGTTCTGCGCCGAGAGAAGTTGTGCGATCAGTCCCGCAGCGCGGCCGTTCAAGAGTTCCATGTCAGCCGTGCCCGCCCCGCCCTCATTCAAACCTTGCACATAATCGGAAACGTATAGGCAGCCGAGCAGCGTGGACGCCGAATCCGCGTGTGTCCGCGGCGGCGTGACCATCCAACTGCTGTAGCTGCGCTCGACCAGCTCCCACCGAGCGCCTCGCTCCAAGGCCTCCTCGATCAACCAGCGCTGCATGCTCGGCCCGACAGCGACGGTCAGCCGCATGTCGCGGTATTCGCGATTGCCTTCGGGATTGGGTAATTCGATCTCCACGACCTCGTTGTCGCGCGCCACGCCCGCGGCGTGAGACTCGATCCGCATGCCCCACGGGCGCACGGGAATCGCGCGGGCCACGGCGTCGCTGAGCCGCCGCTTCGCATCGGGCAACTCGTCCCGCGTGGTCGCCGTGATCTCGATCTCCAGTTCGCCGGTCGTCGATATCTCGATCGTATCGAAAGCAACTTCAACGATTCCGGTCCCGTCGATTTCGACGGTGCGCTTTTGCGCTCGCGACCCCTCGCCGCCTTTCGAGCGTTCCTTCAGTGCCAATTCGACGTCGATCTTGCCGGTATACGGCGTCAGACAGTGAACCCGGGCCCCGATTTGTATGCGATCCCCTTCGATGAAAGTGGGCGGTGTAATCGCCTCGACGAAGAAGTCGTGCTTGGCGACGACCTCGACTTCGCCGCGGCCCGTGATCGTCTCCCGGGTGACGCCGCGGCCGATGACCTTCCACTTGGTGCTCGAATCGGGAATCACCACGCGTACGGTGGCCTTGCCGTCGGCGTCGGTCACCACGTGCGGGTTCCAGTATGCAACCTCCGGAAAATACGTGCGCGGCGGCGCGCTTTTCACCGTACTGGATAGCACACGCTCCAATCCTGCAACTCGCGCTTTATCATGAATAGAGTATTGGGAATTGAGATTGTCGATTCTGAATCGCAGTTCCTCTCCAAGATCGAAACGCCCGAGTTTGCGGTCCCGCCGGTCGAGTTTGATCTCGTCGAGTTCGATAGTTCGGCCGCGGAATTCCGGGACGCGATGGAGCAGATCCTCGACTTGCAACCCACCGAAACCGCCCCCGCCTCCGACGGGCCCGTCCATCAGTCCGCCCTTATCGTCCCAGTCGAGCTTCGACCTTTTTTCGCTCGAACTAAGCGCTTCCCTCTTGAGCGAAACGATGCCGGGTGTATTGAACGCCCGCGACCCATTGCCCTTACGAACCAGCTCGACACCAAGTTCATCGCTACTCTTGAATGAGAACGACAGCTTGCTTCCGGCCAGCGCCGGTCCGTCAGCAAGACCCGCCGCGACCGCGGTTTGGTCCTCCAAACGCCGTGCCTCGGCAAGCAGTTCCGTAACCATGTCGCGGGTCGCTGGACGGTAGTCGAACGTACAACTGGTTTCGGTGCGCATTTCCGCGACGCGCCGGGCATCCTTCTCGAAAAACTCCGTGATATTCGGCGTC
>JAPULF010000133.1 GCA_027295245.1 Planctomycetota bacterium | reverse complement strand
ACTAATCATGCCGCAGGGCCTCGATCGGGTTCAGCGACGCTGCCCGACGGGCGGGTAGCAACCCGAACACCACACCGACTCCGACGCTGAATCCGAACGCGATCAGGACGATTGCGGGCGAAATCAGCGGCGTCACGCCGATCTTGTTGGCGATCAGAATCGCAAGCCCCACGCCGAGCAGGATTCCGGCGATCCCGCCGACGCTCGAGATCACACCGGCCTCCACCAGAAACTGCCGGTTGATGGCCTTGCCGGACGCCCCGATCGCCATGCGGATGCCGATCTCGCGCGTCCGCTCGGTGACGGCCACCAGCATGATATTCATGATCCCCACGCCGCCGACAACCAGCGACACCAGCGCGATGAAAAACATCAGCAGCGTCATCTTGTTGCTGATCGTCCGGGCCTGCTCTTCCTTCTCCTTCAGCGTCGTAATCGTGAAATCGTTATCTTCATCCTCCTCCAGTTTGTGCCGCTGCCGCAACAGGGCCGTGACCTGGTCCACGGCGAGGTCCACGTCCGCGTCGCTGGTCGCCGAGCACAGAAAACCGCTCGGGTCGCGAATGCCGATCAGGTTCTGCAGCAGGATTCGCAGCGGAATGATGATCGTGTTGTCCTCGTCCATGCCCAGTGGATTGAACCCCTTGGGCTCCAGCAACCCGACCACCTTGAAGCTCAGATGATTGATGCGAATGTGCTTATTCAACGGGTTCTCGTCGCCGAACAGCTCCCGCTGAGCGGTTTGACCGATCAGGCACACCCGCCTCGGGGCGACAATGTCGAACGGCTCGAGATCGCGGCCCGCGCTCACACCCCAGTTGCGGATGGCAACGTAGCTGTGGGTGACGCCCATGATCGGAACGTTGAAATTGTTCTTCTCGCTGACCACCTGCATGTGGATCTGGTGACTCGCGCACGCCGCCGCCACCGCATCGCATTCCAACTGAACCGCCGCGGTGTCGGCGATGGTCACGGTGCTGCTCGCCGCCGCCCCCCCGCCCCCGCGAACACCCCCGGCCGTCTGCAGATCCTTCGTGATTACGATGATCATGTTCTTGCCGGCCTTGCGTATGTCCTCGATCAACGCCCCCTTGACGCCCTGAACCACCGTCACGCAGATAATCACCACCGACACCCCCATGATGATTCCGATCATCGTCAGGAAGCTGCGCAGCTTGTGCCGCCACAGCTCCCGAAGACCCATCTTGAAACACTCGATCCACAGCGCGAACACCAGACTACGCCTCCGCCAGCGTCAACGCCCGGACATCGGGCACTTCCGGACCGCCGCAACGAGGCGTCGGTTGATCGGTGATGATCTCGCCGTCGCGCAGCACGATGACCCGCTCGGTAAACGAAGCCACGCCCGGATCGTGCGTCACGAGCACAATCGTCAGTTTCTCCACCTCGTGCAGGTGGCGCAGCGACTTCATGATCTCCTGGCTGGTGTGCGAATCCAGGTTGCCCGTGGGCTCATCCGCCAGCAGCACCCGCGGGTGGTTCACCAACGCCCGAGCAATCGCAACCCGTTGCTGCTGCCCGCCGGACAACTGCGAGGGAATATGGTCCATGCGATCGGCCAGGTCCACGCGCTCCAGGGCCGCCACCGCCGCGTCGCGCCGCTGTCGCGCCGGCACCCCCGCATACACCATGGGCAGCTCGACGTTTTCGAATGCCGTGCAGCGCGTCAGCAGATTGAAATTCTGGAAAATGAATCCGATGTACGTGTTTCGCAAACTGGCCAGCTCGTCGCGGTCGAGCGTTCCGGTTTCCTGCCCCGCGATCGAATAGGTGCCCTCTGTCGGCACGTCCAAGGCCCCGAGAATATTCAAGAGTGTAGACTTGCCGCAGCCGCTGGCCCCCATGATCGCGACGTAACGCCCGTCCGCGATGTCCACGTTCAGCCCGCGCAGTGCGTGGACCGCGCTGGGACCGCTGTCGTAGACCTTGTGAAGATCGCGCAGCCTGATCATCAACTTGTCGTCGGGGCCGGAACTGGTCGAGACAATGGACTGGGTCATAGGGGTTGGGCAATCGGACAAGGCCGGCCGGAATGGCGTCTCATTTCTCTTAAAGTCTCCGATTGCTCGGGTCCGCTTGTCGAAATGCCTCCTGAAGGGTGAACTTCGAGCCCTGCTTGAGCTTGAATTTCTTGATGAAGCGGTCGCCGAGTCGGGCGCCGACAATGATTTCGGTATCGGTATTATCCGTAATGCCGATCCAAAGCGGCGTGACCTTCCAGTCGAGTGCCGCCTCGTCGAATTTCCAGGCATAGCCCTTCTCGCAGTAATCCGGAGCCTTGCCATCAGGGCCTACGGGCCGATCGGGCCAGTCCGACGCATCTCGCATCTTGCGTCGGACGTCGAGAGGCAGCGGCGGTGTGAATCTGAGCGCGGAATTGGCTATCTTCAGGACCTCGGGCTTGTTCACACACTCGATCTCGACGTTCACCGTCAAGCCGGGCAGCAAGGACTGCTGCTCGTCGTTGTCCACCTTAAATATCACGGTGTACGTCACCACGTTCTGGATTACGTCCGGTTGACTCCGACGTTCGATGATCCGACCTTCGAATGTCCGCTTCCCCTTGGCGTCAATCGTGAACCGCGCCGTCTGCCCGATCGCGATATGGCCGATGTCCGACTCGCTGATCTTCGCGTGTACCCGCATGCGCTCCAGGCTCGGGGCCAGCAGAAACAGCGGCGGCGTCTGGAACGTCGCATTGACGGTGGCGCCGACATCCATGTAGCGCTTCAGGACGATCCCGTCGATCGGCGAGCGGATGACACATTTATCGACTTGGGTCTTCGTCGAATCGAAGCGGGCCTGGGCCAGCTTTTCGGCCGCGATCGCCTGCTCGATGGTGGTCGCCGCCCGCTTCGGCAGGAATTCCTCGTCATTCATGGACTTCTGATGGGCCGCCGTTGCGTTCGTCAGGCTGGCCTGAGCGCTTTTCCATCGGTATTCGATCGACTTCCACTCGGTTTCGGAGGCGTTGTCCTCTTTGTAAAGTTCGTCGATGCGCTTCCAGTTGTATTCCGCCTCGGCCAACGCCGCCTCGGCCTCCTGCTTCATGGCAAGGGCCTGCTCCGTCAAAACCGGAAGATTGGCGGCTTGTTCGTCTTGGGTGATTCGCGCCTCGACCAAGACGCTCTTGGCCCGATTCAGAGCCGCCACCGACTCTTGATGCTGGGCCTCGACCAATTCCGGGTCGATGCGGCAGACGATCTGGTCCTTGTGAACCGCATCGTCGTGATCCACATTGATCTCGATGATCTTTCCGGTCGTCTCACAGCCGATCAGCACGGTCGTGAGCGTTTCGATGGTTCCATTCGTCTCGACTATCATCACCATGGGACCGGTCTCGACCAACGTCGTGGCAATCTCGCTCGGTGCCCTGTCATCCTGGAGAAACTTGAAAGAAAGTCCGCCCGCGGTGAGGGCCACGACCACCGAACCGATAAGCCATGTCTTGACCGCGGCCGTTCTCTTGAACCGGCGTCCCATCTCATTGCTCCAATCCGAACAATCGAAGTCGAACCCAAGAGTCTAGGTCAACCACCCCCGAATGCCAATTGCACCGCCCCAAATCGCCATGCGGGTGCCGTCCGACGCGGCCAAATCAACGCCCGTTACGGACATCGGCCATCTCCTCCGCAACAAGGCCAACCAGTTGCTGCACGATCGATTCCACCGAATCCTCGGCCGATACCTCCACCCACTTCGCCTGCGGAAACTTACGAAACCAGGTTCGCTGATGCTTGGCAAGGCGGCGGGTGCCGATCTTGATTTGTTCGACCGCCTCGTCCAACGACATGCGGCCTTCGAGATGCCCGATGATCTCGGCGTAGCCCAGGGCCTGTCGGGCCTGCCGACCGAGGCCCGCCGGCTCCGCCAACAGACCCCGAACTTCATCCATCAGACCCCGTGCGATCATGCCCTTGACGCGCACGTTTATGCGTCGGGAATTCTCGTCCTTGTCGCGCCGGATCCCCACGATCGCCGCCGGATATCGCAACGATTCCGACGACCACTGTTGTTGCTGCTCGCTCAGCGGACGCCCGGTCGCGTGCCAGACCTCCAGCGCCCGCTCGATCCGCTTTAAGTCATTCGGATGAATACGTTCGGCGGCGGCCGGGTCCACCTTGCCGAGTTCGGCGTGCAAGGCCGCGATGCCCTCATCGGACGCACGCGCCCGAAGAGCCGCCCGAAAAGCCGCATCGGCCGACGGGCCCTCGAACAGTCCGTACATCAGGCCCATCAGATAGAGCGGCGTCCCGGAGACCGCCAGAACCCGGCCTCCACGGCCGCTGATCTCCGCGATCGCCCGATCCGACATCTCGACGAATTCGGCCACGCTGAACGTCGCCCCGGGCTCGACCACGTCGATGAGATGGTGCCGCACGGCCGCTCGCTCCTCCGGACTCGGCTTCGCCGTGCCGATATCCATGCGGCGGTAGACCTGCATCGAATCGACGCTGAGAATCTCCGCGTCCAGACGACGAGCTAGCTCCAGTGCCACCTCCGTCTTTCCGCAGGCCGTACATCCCAGCAAAAGGGTAAGCGGCGAACCGATAGAAGCTTCTTGCGACATTCAATGTCTCTTTGCGACCGCGTGAAGTTGACCGGGCGGAACCGTTCACGATAGCATGCCCACGTTGCGAATCCGTCCTTGCGGGAGGTCATGATATCATGCCTGCGCTTCGCCATTCGTAGCTTGTGATCGGACGGGTCCTCTTCTTGCCGGCATGTCTCAACATCAAGGCCCCCGACAATGTCAGTGTCTTCGGTGGGCGGCGGCAAAAGCCTGTGGACGCCAGTCAGGTACCGAAAACGAACTCGCATGAGGAAGCCAAACGCGTACTCGAAAAGGCATACGCCGAGATCCGCCACCTGAATCGAAAGGTCGAAAAGCTCGAGGAGAGCAAGCGAAAGGCCAAGGACGAGCGCGACGAATGGAAGCGGAAGTACAAGCGTTTGGAAGACCGGTACGACGATTGATCAATCGGTGTCGATGGGTATTCGCCAGCCTCGCTCCCGTTGCGTCTCGGCGGCGACATTCGCGCATCCGAACGATATCAAACACGGCGTGACCGGAAATACCATAACTTGTGAAATCACAATGGTTTATGCATTGAGAGCCAATACAGCGATAAGATTCGGCCGTAGTGAACCGTCGCACTCGGTCGTCATATAAGGTGGACCTGCAACCCTCGAATCGCTAAACTCGT
>JAPULF010000132.1 GCA_027295245.1 Planctomycetota bacterium | reverse complement strand
AGCGGAGATTGAGCTTCGCCCCGGCGGGAAGTACGCCGTATGGCCCGGGGCCACGAATCGCGTGCTTTCGTTTGTGCCGATGGAGATGCTCTCGACCACGGGCAGTGCGCCGCCGAAGTTTCCGAACGTTCGCAAGGGCGGAACCTGGAGCGCGTATTTCTTCGAGCCGGTTGATTCAGGGAGTACCAAGTTGCGTTTGGTGTGTGTGGGATGGAAGAAGGGCAAGGAGTGGGATGAAGCGTTTGATTACTTCTTGAAGAATAATGCCGTGTTTCTCAACGCGTTCTATGAGAAACTCGCGAAAACCGAGAAGGGCGCCGGTGCGAAACATGTGGAGAAACCGAATGCGAACAAATGAATGGTTCTTCGGCCAGTGCCCCACCCCTGGAAGGGACGGGCAACCCATGCCGTTTTCCACCAGTTGGAAACCGGTGCCACATGTTTTTGATTTTTTCCGATAGCGCGGATTGAAGTGACGACATCAACCGATACAAAAAGTCGGCTTATCGAGGCTGCACGGGAGCTTTTTCTAAGCCAGGGCTACACCGCAACCGGGATCGCGCAGATCCTCAAGGCCGCCAAGGCCCGTAGCGGGAGTCTGTATTACTTCTTTCCGGCGAAGGAAGACCTGCTTCTGGCAGTACTCGAGACCTACAAGGACATGCTGTGGCCCGTGGTGATTCAGCCCGTGTTCGATCGGGTCAGCGATCCGATCGAGCGAATCTTCGGCGTCCTCGACGGGTATCGGAGGATGTTACAATACACGGAGTGTTCGCAGGGCTGCCCGATCGGCAACCTGGCCCTCGAACTCGGCGAAAGCCAACACGTCGCACGCCGACTCATTTCGGAGAATTTCACGGCGTGGCGGGAGGCAATTCGGCAGTGCCTGGATGACGCCGCCGACCGGTTCGCCGGCGATGTCGATACCGAGCAGTTGGCGCTGTTCGTGCTTACCACCATGGAAGGGGCCGTCATGCTGGCACGGTCGTATCGCGGCATCGAGGCCTACGACACAGCCGTCAAACTGCTGCGCGACTATTTCGATCGGCTGATGGATGATGGCACGAAGCGAACGCGGTCGCAAAGGCCCACTCGACGCGTGAAGAGGAAGCGTCGAAACTGAAGCGAGCGAACATGGACCAGGACACGGACATCGGCGGTTCGCGGGAGGGGTTTCCCGAGACGCATCGCTCCGCGGTCCTGGCGGCCCGCAGCGACGACCCCCATGCCCGAAAAAAGGCGTTCGCCACGCTGGTCGCGGGCTATTGGAAACCGGCCTACAAGTACGTTCGCTTCAAGTGGAATGCGTCCAACGAAGAGGCCAAGGACCTGACGCAGGGCTTCTTCGCAAGGGCCATGGAGAAGGGCTTCTTCGCCAGTTACGAGCCGGAACTCGGCACGTTCCGTACGTTTTTGCGTACCTGTCTGGATCGATACGTGGCAAACGAGAAGGCCGCCGCAGGCAGACTCAAGCGCGGCGGTGACATCGCGATTCTCTCGCTGGACTTCGACGCCGCCGAGGCGGAGCTGAGCCTTAACGCGCCGCCGGCGGACGGTTCTCCGGATGAATACTTCGATCGCGAGTGGATTAGAAGCGTGTTCGGACTCGCGGTGGACAGCGTCCGCAATTCGTTTCGATCGAACGGCAAGGGCGTTCATTTCGAGCTGTTCGAGCGTTACGATCTGAGCGACACCGACGCCGGCGAACGACCCACCTACGATCGGCTCGCCGAGGAATTCGGATTGAAGTACACCCAGGTGACAAACTACCTGGCGGCGGCCCGGCGGGCGTTTCGAAAGAGCGTGCTCGAGCAACTACGAGCCATGACCGGCAGCGAGGCCGACTTTCGCCGAGAGGCCCGGCTGCTGCTTGGAGACGATGCGGTATGACGTGGCTGCCCGATTCCGCGCTCGATCATCTACGGCACATCGCCGACCGCCCCGACGTGGTGGACTCGCGCTATCAAATCGTCGAACGCCTCGGCGAGGGCGGCATGGGCACGGTGTACCTGGCCGAGGATAGCGAACTCGATCGCCAGGTTGCCCTCAAGGTGCTGAAGGAGCAGGTCTTCGACGAGCGTGCCGCCCGGCGCATGCTCGAAGAGGCCCGCATCATCGCCAAGCTCGAGCACCCCGGAATCGTGCCGGTACACGATGTCGGAACGCTCCCCGACGGACGCAACTACTACGTAATGAAGCTGGTGCGCGGCAAGCGCCTCGACGAGTACTTCGAAGCGTCGAGCCCGATCGGCGATCGCCTGCGGGTCTTCGGGCGGATTTGCGAGACCGTGGCGTTCGCCCACGCCCACGGGGTGATCCATCGCGATTTGAAACCGCAGAACGTCATGGTGGGTGAATTCGGCGAGGTGCTCGTGCTCGACTGGGGCGTCGCCAAGCGAATGCGCCGCCAAGACGCGCCGCCGGAGACAAAAGAGACGGAATCCACCGGACCGAACCCGTTGTCTCCCAAGCCGACCTCTGACGACGACGCCACACGCACCCGCCAGACGGCCCACGGCACCGTCATCGGCACGCCGGCCTACATGTCGCCCGAACAGGCCCACGGCGATGTCGACGGCGTGGACGAACGCAGCGACGTCTTCGCGCTCGGTGCGATCCTCTACTTCCTGTTGACCGATCGCGCCCCGGTCGGTCAAACGGTCTTCGAGCGGGTACAACAACGCGAGCACGTCGAGTTCAAACCGCCCCGACAATCGAACCCCGGCGTCGAGCGTCCCTTGAACGCCATCTGCCTGAAGGCCATTTCGATCGAGCCGGATAAGCGCTATCCCGGCGCCAAGGAATTGGGCCGGGACGTAGCCCGCTTTCTGGACGGACAGTCGGTCGCCGCTTATCGCGAAAACCCTTGGGAGTGGGTCGTCCGCCACGCCGTCAAGCACCGGACCCCGATCCTGCTTGTAATGGCGTATCTGG
>JAPULF010000131.1 GCA_027295245.1 Planctomycetota bacterium | reverse complement strand
TGCGGCGGCGGCGGCCATCGGCTCGATCGCGGCGGTGGTCATGTACGCCGTCGCGACGCTGTTGGAGCGCTTCGAAATCGACGACGTGGTCGGCGCAGTGCCGGTGCATCTGGCCGCCGGAATCTGGGGCACGTTGGCGGTCGCGATCTTCGGCGATCCGGCGAGCTGGGGCACCGGACTGAGCCGCTGGGAACAGTTCGGCGTCCAGGCCACCGGCGTCGGCGCGACGTTCGCCTGGGCGTTCGGCGTCGGATTCGCCCTGTTGTGGCTGGTCAACCGCGTGCATCCCCTTCGCATCGATCCGGAAGGCGAACGCATCGGTCTCAATGTCGCCGAGCATGGCGCCAGCACCGAGATCCTCGATCTTCTGACCGAGATGGACGGTCAACGCCGGGCCGGCGACTTTTCGCAGCCCGTTTCCGTCGAACCGCATACCGAGATCGGCCAGATCGCGCAGCAATACAACCATGTTCTTGCGGATATCAACGCCGAACAAAAACAACGCGAAGCGGTGACCGAAGCCCTGAGGCGACAAACCGCGTCGCTTCGGTTGCTGCGCGAGGCCGCCTCCGCCGCCAACCGGGCCAAGTCGATGGAGGATGCCATTCGCAACTGCCTGGAGAGTATCTGTGCATATGGCGGTTGGTCGATCGGCCACTGTTTTATGGTCGACGAGGCTGTCAAGAAACTGATTTCGACGAAAATCTGGCATCTGGACGACGAGGAGCGATACGCCGCATTCCGGGAAGTCACCGAAAACACGGAACTCATGTCGGGCACCGGCCTGTCCAGCCTGGTTCTGGCCAGCGGCGAGCCGAATTGGGTTGCCAATTTGAGCGAGGATAAGAATTTTTCCAGGGCCGCCGTCGCCAAGGATATCGGGATCAAGGGCGGGGCCGCCTTCCCGGTGCTGGTCGGTGACGATGTCGTCGCAGTGCTCGAGTTCTTCTCGGGCGAGGCGAAGGCCCCCGATGAGGCGATTTCGGAGGTCATGGGGGCGGTGGGCACGCAGCTTGGCCGCGTCGTCGAGCGCGAACGCTCGACCGCGGCGCGCTTCAAGTCCGTGGTCGACAACATGCCCGCGCACGTACACCTCAGGGACCGCGGCGGCCGTTTTATTCTGGTCAACCGCCAATACGAAGAGTTCTACGGTGTGACCAACGATTTTGTCCGTGGAAAAACACTGCGCGAGATCAATGAGCACGCGAAGTTCGATGTTTTGGTGGACGAAAACGAAGCTTTTGACCGTCAGGTGATCGATACGGATCGAATTGTCGAGCTCGAATTCGACGTCACGCGCGAGGGCGAATTACGCACCTTGTCCGACGTGAAATTCCCGATCAAGGATCATTCCGGCGAGATCATCGCTCTCGGCGGTGTCGAGGTCGACATCACCGAGCGGAAAAAATCGGCGGAAGCGCTGCGCCAAGCCCGGGTGCACGCGGAGGAGGCGGAGGTCCGGCTGTTGGATGCGGTCGAAAACTTCTCCGAAGCATTCGTGCTTTACGATGCCGAGCAACGTCTGGTCCTGTGCAACAGCCGGTTCAAGGACCTCTACCACCTCAGCGACGCGGACATCCGCCCGGGCACGCCCCGCGAGGAGCTGGCCGGCCTCGTCTTCGAGCGCGGAATCATCGCTCTCGGGGACGAAAGCGAGGAGGAATTCACCCGCCGCCGAAAGGCGTATCGGGACGACCCCGGAGGTTCATTCGAGTTCCAGACGTCCGAGGGGCGCTGGTACATGGTCCGGGAGCGCTCGACGGCGGCCGGCGGCAAGGTCGTCATCCAGGCCGACATCACCGAGCGAAAACAGGCTGAATCCAAGCTTCTGGAAGGCGAGGAGCGGCTCAGATTAGCACTGAAGGGGGGCGATCTCGGTTTTTGGGACATCAATCTTGAAACCGGTTCTATCGTCGCCAGCGAGCAGTGGGCGAAAATGCTCGGTTACTCGCTTGATGAGATCGACGATCTCCGAGACGTCGCCCTGGCGACCTTTCACCCCGACGATTTCGAGCGGGTAAGTGAATACAACCAACGTATCAATGAAGGCGAAATTACCAATTATGAAATCGAGTACCGCGTCATAACCAAACAGGGCGAAACACGCTGGCAGCTCTCCAAAGGTGAGACCGTACAACTGACCGAACGGGGGAAGCCGTGCCGCATGGTCGGGACGGTCATGGACATCACCGAGCGCAAACGGGCCGAGGAGTCATTGGCGGAGAAGGAAGCGCAACTCCGGGTCGCTTTGGACAACATGCCGGGTGGCATGGTGGTTGAGGATCGTGACAGGAATTATGTGCTTTTCAATTCAAAGTACGGCGAGTTGCACGATTATCCGGAGGAATTTCTCAAGATCGGAATGTCCGCGCGCGAGGAGGTGCGCTTTCAGGCCGAGCGCGGCGACTTCGGCCCGGGCAATACGGACGAGCTGGTGGAACAAGTGCTCGAACTCTACCAGGAAGGAAAAGCGACAAGCTGGGAACGAACTTTTCCCAGCGGACGGACGCTACAATTCAACGTCGAGCCGACGCCCGACGGTGGCATGGTCGAGGTAACCAACGACATCACCGAGCGCAAGCGGGCCGAGCAGGAGCTGGCGGAGAAGGAAGCGCAGCTCCGGGTCGCCCTGGACAATATGCCCGGCGGCATGGTGCTTTACGACCGGGACCTGAAATATGTGCTTTTCAATTCAAAGTACGGCGAGTTGCACGATTATCCGGAGGAATTTCTCAAGATCGGAATGTCCGCGCGCGAGGAGGTGCGCTTTCAGGCCGAGCGCGGCGACTTCGGCCC
>JAPULF010000130.1 GCA_027295245.1 Planctomycetota bacterium | reverse complement strand
TTTGTTCTTGTTCTTGTGCCACCAGTGCTCGGTCTTTTGCAACAGCGGCAGAACGGCGACACACAGCAGCAAGACCGCGAACGGCGAAACCCAAACCAAACTGGGTATGTGGTCGTGGTTGCCTGCCGCCAGGATCATCGATTGTCCCCATCGCCCCGCTTTAGCGGTGCGCGTACCGGTCACGACCCCGCCGACAGTTTTCATCGGCAAGATCCACGCGCCGGCGGTACTCCTTATCACGGTCGGTCGGTCCGGATCCGTATCTCTATAAACATGTTCAAGAGAACGGGCCCGGCACCGACATCACGACTCCTCCAGTTCCCGATGACCCTCGGGGATACTCCATGTCAGATGGATCGTGTCGCGTGTACAATATCGGCATTGGAGAAAGGGGCATGGCGGCGCGGGCAATCCCGAACCACTCCCGGTAACGACCATGTCGGCTGGCCCACGGAAACTCGCACCTCTAGTTGTTTGTATCGCGCTCGGCGCCGTCCTTCGCATACCCGGGCTCGGCAGCTTCCCGCCGCCGCTCACACAGGATGAAGCCTCCCGCGGCTACGACGCCTGGTGTCTACTCGAGACAGGTGAAGATCGGCACGGCCGGCGCTGGCCATTCTTCCTCGAGAGCTTCGGTCCCGGCGACTACACGGCCGCATTCACCACCTATCTCACCATGCCCTTCGTCGCCGCCCTCGGCCCGACGCCGACCGCCATACGATTGCCGGACGCGTTGCTCGGCGTGGTAACGGTGGCTCTGGTGTTCGTCTTCGTGCGGCGTCGATTCGACAACACAACGGCCTGCATCGCCGCCGCCGTCTTGGCGCTCGACCCTTGGCACATCTCCCTGTGTCGCACGGCCCACGAGTCGGGCTTTACGCCGTTCCTGCTCGCATTGGCGCTTGTGGGGATGCAATCCGCGGGGCTGTTGCCCGAACGGAATCCGCGACCGAAGGGCTTCGCGGTTTCATTGCGGCATCGGACCGCATTCGGTCTCATGGCGGGGCTCGCGCTGTCGCTGCACGCCTGGGCCTATCCGGCCACGAGGCTCTTCACCCCGCTGTTCTGTCTGGTGTTCGTCGTCCTGTATGGAAGGGACTACATCGGAATGCTCCGGCGCGGTGATCAGCGCGGGCCGCCGATCGCCGCGGGAATCGGCCTGATCTTGGGCGCGTCGCCGCTATGGATCACCGCACTATCCGCCCCGCACCGAATCGCGGCCCGATCCGGCGCGACGCTATTGTTCCACCAGGATCTCTCGGCCTTGCAAATCGCCGGAAACTTCGTTTCGAATTGGCTTTCAAACCTGAATCCCGTTTTTCAATTCGTGCAGGGACAAGACGTTTGCGGCGAGTCCATTCCGCAGGTCGGCCTGCACTTGGCAATCCTGGCCCCGTTTTGGCTGCTCGGCCTGATTCGGATCGCGGCCACAATTCTGCAAAGCCGCCACTCGCGACTCTTGATGGCATGGATGCTGTTGTACCCGGTCCCGGCTGCCGTGTGCGGCGACTGGAACCCCCACCCCCTGCGAACCGTGGCCGGAGTCGCACTGTTCCCGATCATCGCGGCCGTAGGCGCCGGTGTCGCCATGAGCGCGCTGAACAAACAGAAGCGACCGGTGCGACGGATCGTGGGCGCGCTCGCAATCGCCGCCTTTGCCGCCAACGTCGGGCATTTCGCCGACGCATACTTTCGTAAATTCATTCCCATCGCGGAACTCGCCTACCAGACCCGGCTCATTCGGGCATTCGAGTTCGTCGCCGCAAATTCCGGCGAGGCCGATTTCGTGCTCGTGACCAACACCGCCAATCAGCCGTACATCTACGCGCTACTCGCCGAGCCGATATCGCCCGACGAACTGAAACGATCGCCCATGGTCGCCGTCGACGGACCGAACGGGTTCCATCAAGTTCTGGCCGTAGGGCGATACCTCTTCATGCCGATCAACACCCGTCGATTCCCCGGCACGCAGGAGCGGTTCGACGCACTGCTCGGCAGACTGCCGCCCGAGGGTGATGGGTTTCTGATATTCGAGAGCGACTCGAAGGCCCCGGGTATCGAGTCATCTCCGATCGTCTATCGCGCCGAGGCCACTTCGAATCCCGCGATCAACACTCCTGAACCGACCTACTTCGTGCACACGGTTCGGGCGGCCGGAAACCAGCGCCCTTGACAACATTTCCTCCGCTTGCCCAAGATCAAAAACGCCTGCAACGATTCCCAGGGTCGGCACGTTATGATGTATACTGTCCGTTTTGATCGTGAACTATTCCGGGAGGGTGGGAGTACATGCAATTTAACCGTCGTGCCGGCTTCAAGAGCGTGTCATGGGTCTCTGTTGGTGCCCTGTTTGCGGCGGCATGCCTGCTGCCGGCCCTTGCCGTTTCGGCATTTGGCCGGCATCCCGAACCCGAGCCCGATAACGGGGAACGGGCATCCGCGTTGGCGGTCGACACGGTCGGGGCATTCAATCGGCTAAGCCGAGACGGCCGGTATCCGTTTCACACCACACCGAATCAAATCAAGGACGCCCGTCTGGTCGGCCTACCCGGTACGTCCGCCTGGGTCGCGCTGTGGACCGAGGTATCGACATCGCGGCAAGGTGTGCCGTTCTATGCAGTCAGTCTCGACGGCGAAAACGTAGACCGAGTCCGTCAAACTTCGTATGTATTGAAAGTGCGGCATGGAGACTTCGACCCCGCCGTCGCCGCGCCACACGTCGCGGCGGCGCTGTCCGCCGAACCGGCCTCCAACCTCTACATTGTCCAATTCGTCACGCAGCCGCTCGAGGCCTATCGACGGGCCCTGCGCGACCGAGGCGCGACCGTATTGACATTCATGGCAAACAATGCCCACGTCGTTCGCATGTCGCCCGAGGTGCGAGCCGTCGTCCAAGCGTTGCCGTTTGTCCGTTGGGTGGGTCCGATGCACCCGGCCTACCGGTTGGAGGCGCCGATTCGCGAACAGATCGAATCCGGCGAAGTCGTGGAGCCGCGTCGATACTCGATCATGCTCTTCGAACCGGGTGCGGCCCCCGTGGATCGCGTCTCCGAGCGTATCCGCCAACTGGGAGGCCGGGTCCACGGAACGGCCCCGAGGGTGTCGCGCCTCGAAGCCGCCTTGACGCTTGACCAGGTGCGGCAAGTCGCCGCATTCGACGATGTCATGTTCGTCGACCGAAAGGGCAGACTCGAGCCCGACATGGACATCGCCCGCGGGATCAGCGGCGCGAATTTCATCGAAAGCACGTTGGGATTCACCGGCCAGGGCGTCCGCGCCGAGGTCGCCGACACCGAACTCGACGTGAATCACCAGGAGTGGTCGGCCCCGCCAATCATCCACGTCAACGGCGCCGACGTTCTGCACGGCACGTCCGTCTACGGCATCCTTTTCGCGCAGGGAGACGACTCGCAGGCTCGCGGCCTGATTCCCGATGGCGTCGGGATCTTCGCATTCAGCTATGGCCTGCTGGGCGGCGGTCCCACCCGCTACCAACACACCGCCGAACTCGTCAACCCGCTCGGCCCCTATCGAACCGTCTTGCAGACCAACAGCACCGGCGACCCCCGCGACACCGAATACACCACTATCTCCGCGGAGATGGACACGCTCTTGTTCGACCACGACATTCTGATTTGCCAATCACAAAGCAACGCCGGCAACCGGGATTCGAGGCCGCAGGCCTGGGCCAAGAACATCGTCTCCGGCGGCGGGATTCGCCATTTCAACACGCTCGACAAGGCCGATGATTGCTGGGGCTGCGGGGCTTCGGCCGCAAGCATCGGCCCGGCCTCCGACGGCCGCGTCAAGCCCGACCTCTGCCACTTCTACGATCTCACCTTTGCCCCGGCGTCCGGCGGCGGATACACCGAGTTCGGCGGAACGAGCGGCGCGACCCCCATCATCGCCGGACACTTCGGCATCGCGTTCCAAATGTGGCATGAACAAGTGTTCCTCGGTTTCGGCGGCGGGCCGACCGTCTTCGACAGCCGCCCCCACATGACCACCCTCAAGGCCATGATGATCAACACCGCAACGCAATACCCATTCGCGGGGCAGGGCCACGACCTGACCCGTGTTCACCAGGGCTGGGGAATGCCGGACGTCGAGAATCTATACAACCTCCGCAACGACATGCTGATCGTCAACGAGACCGACCTGCTATCGAATCTCGGAAGCACGTTCTACGCCGTCGACGTCGCCCCTTCGGAAACGGCCCTGCGTGCCACGCTCGTGTACGCGGACCCCGCCGGCAACGTCGCCAGTTCACAGGATCGCATCAACGACCTGACGTTGAAAGTCACCTCGCCCTCGAACAACATCTACTGGGGAAACAACGGACTGCTCGACGGAAACTGGTCCACCCCCGGCGGCGCACCCAACACCGTCGACACGGTCGAGAACGTATTCGTCGAGAATCCGGAAACGGGAATCTGGACCGTCGAGGTCTTCGCCGATGAGATCAACCAGGACGGTCACGTCGAAACGCCCGAACTGGATGCGGATTTCGCCCTCGTCGTCAGCGGCGTGACCCCCGTGTTGCCCCCGCTCTTGATCCTGTTGCCGGACGGCGTGCCCGAAACGGTTTCCCCGCTGACCCCGACCGTCATCGCCGTGCGAATCCTCGACGGCGCCGAGACCCTTCTGCCCGCATCGGCCGCGCTGCACTACCGCACCCACCCCGCCGACGCCTTCTCCACCGCCCCGCTGGTCCCGCTGGGCGGTAGTGATTATTCGGCGGTCCTGCCCGGCGTGGACTGCACGGCTGCCCCGGAATTCTACATCAGTGCCCAAGGCAACCTCGGAAGCGACGTCTTCAACCCCGCAACGGCACCGCTGTCCGCGCACACGACAGAGCCAATCGTCGAAACCACCTATTTCACCGACGACTTCGAGGCGCTCGCGGGATGGGCCGTC
>JAPULF010000013.1 GCA_027295245.1 Planctomycetota bacterium | reverse complement strand
CACCATCCCGTGTTCCGCAAATACCGACTCCACCGGCGGGGCCTGTCCGCAGCCGATTTCGACGAAGATGAAGCCGGTCGGTTTCAGGATTCGCCCGGCCCCCTCCGCAATCCGCCGAAACGCCGTCAACCCGTCCGGTCCGCCGTAGAGCGCGACCGAAGGCTCGAACTTCTTCACGTCTTCCGCAAGCCCGCTCGGGTCATCCTCCGAAATATAGGGCGGGTTCGATAAGACCAGGTCGAATCCCTGCTCCGGAACCGAATCGGCCGGCAATTCGAGCATGTCGGCCCGAACCAATCGAACCGAATCGGACACGCCATGACGCCGGGCGTTCCGCTTCGCGATTTCCAATGCCGCGGCGGAACAGTCCGAGGCCACCACCCGGGCCGCCGGTTGCCGTGCGGCCACGCTGATCGCGATGCAACCGGACCCCGTGCCGACATCCAGAATGTCGAACCGTTCGAACGCCCAGGCCCCACACTGCGACAGGGCCCGCTCGACGAGAAGTTCGGTCTCCGGGCGTGGTATCAAGACATCCGCAGTTACCTCGAACTCGAGCGAGTAGAACTCCTTACTCCCCACGAGGTGGGCAATCGGCGCCCCGCCCGCCGCGGACAGCACCAAATGACGAAAGGCGATCCGCTCTTCGGCGGAAGGAATGGCTTCGTACCGCGTATAAAGCTCGATCTTCCGGCACCCCAGGGCCGACGCCAACAGCAGTTCGGCCGCCAATCGCGGTTCGTGCAGACCGTTTGTCCGGAAGTGGTCGAGGGTCCACGACAGGAGTTTTCCCACGGTCCAAGTCTCGTTCGGCGTGGCGGCGGGTTGCGTCATGGGGCTTGCGGTCCGTCTCGATGCATGATGCCGGCTCCGCTCGGTCGCCCGCGACGGCCGCTTACGGGCCGCGGCAGACTAGTGACGGGCCCCTCACCGATCGCCGTTTTCCTTGTCCTGAGGGTCGCCCAGCTCGGAGCCAGCCCGGTCTTGCCGAAGATCACGAATCCTGGGACATCTCCCGATTGAGACGTTCCATTTCTGCGGGGCTTCCAACGATCAGCGGCGTGCGTTCGTGCAGCGAGGTGGGAATCTTTTCGAGGATTCGGCCTCGACCGTCGGTTGCCTCGCCGCCGGCCTGTTCGGCAAGGAAGGCGATCGGGTTTGCCTCATACATCAAGCGCAGTTTGCCGCCCGGCGCCTTCGCCGTCGATGGATAAAGAAATATGCCTCCGCGAAGAAGCGTCCGGTGAAAATCCGCCACCAGCGAACCTATGTATCGGGCGGAATACGGTCCGGCCTCCTCCGTCTTGCACCACTGGAGAAATCGCTGGATTCCCGGCGAAAACGAATTGTAGTTACCTTCGTTTACACTGAAGTACTTGCCAGTCTCCGGCATGCGGACGTTTTCGTTCGCCAGAATAAACGCCCCCACCGAAGGATCCAGCGTAAACATGTGCAGGCCCTCCCCAACGGTGTAGGCCAACACCGTGCTCGATCCGTAAACGATGTATCCCGCCGCCAACTGCCGGTGGCCGGGCTGCAACACGTCCGACACGGCATCGTGGTGATTGAACCCCGCCGGTTCGCGCTCCAACACCGAGAAGATCGTCCCGACCGACACGTTGACGTCGATGTTGCTCGACCCGTCGAGCGGATCGAAAATCACAATGTAGCGGCCGGACGCCCCCGTCGCCAGAACGGTGGGCTCGTCCAATTCCTCGGATGCAATGATCCCCACGTTTCCGCGATAGGCGAGGCACAACTCCAGGGTCTTGTTCGCCAGAACGTCGAGCTTTTGTTGCTGCTCACCGTGTATGTTGCTCTCACCCGCGTCGCCCAGAATGTCCAGAATCCCCGCCCGGCGGACCTTCGCCGAAATGATGCGGGCGGCCAGCGTAATGCCCGACAAGAGCCAACTGAAACTGCCGGTCGCCGTCGGGTGGGCGCTCTGCCGGCCGAGAATGTGCTCCTCGATCGTGATCAATCCCGATTCCCGCCGTACATCAGTAGCGCACATTCGAACCGGTCTCCTTTGATGAATGACGCAAGGCATTTCCGACTGTCCATGCGATCAGGCGGCAGCACCCGATCGCACCGAGACAGGCTTCTCGGATTGTACACCCCGGCGAATCGAAACGCGAATACGCGCTCGAACAGTGTCTCAATCCGGCATGCGTGGCTGGAAGTTCATCCGAAGGCGCTCAATCTTGCACCGCCTCCTTCGCCCCCCGGAAGCGTGGTTGGCGATTTCCCTATCAGGTCGATTCCATCCGGAACATATTTCGTCGCAAGGGGCCGAAGGATAGCCGCCGATAATCACTTTCGCCCGCCGCCGTGAGTCAGCATAACAAATTGACGGTGGTCATCATTTGACACTTCGACTCCCGAGACATCCGTACCCCCCCGGACCGCGTTTCGTGGGCGAATTGCGGATCGCGGCAGATCAGCCCAACCGGCCGGACGAGCCGTGGGCTCGCGTCGCACGCAGATCTGCCGGCAATCTGCACCCGTCTCAGTCGATTCACAATATCCGGAAGCGGGTCAATGGCCGGCCACCGGGCGTTCGCGTCACCAGCCATGCCGCCTCGGGCCACCTCGGACGAACGTGAAAACAAGCGACGATTCAAGGAACCCACGCAGGATTTGACGGTGCCTCCCAGTGCGTCGCAGAGTAGGTGCAATGACACGATCAAACTGTCCGATATTGAATGAGCGGGCTCGAATGGGTTCATCGGGGCAAACTGCGTGGATTATCGCGTGGGCCCGTCGCATTGTGGGATTGCCCGCATTCGCGCAATCCGTCAGGTCGGCGATATATAATATCTATGAATAGCGCCTGCGTTGCAGGCCGAAATAATACTTCAGGCCGCCGATTCATGCTGCAGGGCCACCGACGGAACGCGTGCTGATATGTATTCGAAGATCGACAAGGACCATCAACGATTTCGACAGATCGTCAAGGGCCGAATCCGCGACGACTTGCGTCGGTTCATCACGCGCGGCGAGTTGATCGGCAAGGAAGGCAAGCACCTGATCAGCATTCCGGTGCGTGGCATCGAGATTCCGCGGTTCCGATACGGCAACAACGACGACGGCGGCGTCGGGGCCGGCGACGGGAAAGCCGGCGACAAGGTGGAGGACGGGTCGGATCAGGGACCGGGCGGCACCGCCCCGGGCTCGCACATCATGGAGGTCGAGGTTTCGCTCGACGAATTGGCCGACATCCTCGGTGAGGAGCTCCAGCTTCCACGCATAGAGCCGAAGGGCAAACACGCGATCACATCCGAAAAGGACCGCTACAGCGGTGTTCGCAGCTCCGGGCCGGAATCGTTGCGGCACTTCAAGCGGACCTATCGGGCGGCCCTGCGGCGGCAGTTGATAGCCGGAAGTTACGATCCTGACAATCCGTGCATCGTTCCGATCCGGGCGGACCGACGCTATCGAAGCTGGAAGACGGTCCTGAAACCGCAATCGAACGCCGTGATCGTGTACATGATGGACGTATCCGGATCGATGGGAGACGAGCAGAAGGAGCTGGTGCGGCTCGAGGCGTTTTGGATCGATGCGTGGTTGCGCCGGAACTACGAGGGCATCGACAGCCGGTACATCGTTCACGACGTTCGAGCCGCCGAGGTCGATCGCAACGCCTTTTATCATCTTCGCGAGGACGGCGGAACGAAAATCTCCAGCGCCTTCAAGCTCTGCCGCCAACTTCTGGAAACACATTACAACCCGGCCGAGTGGAACATCTACGTGTTTCATTTCTCGGACGGCGATAATTCAAGCGAGTCCGATTCGCGGGAGTGCTGCCGCCTGATGCGCGAGAACGTCTTGCCGAACATAAACATGTTCGGCTATTGCCAGGTGGCCAGCGCCTACGGCAGCGGTAATTTCATCAATGTCGTTCACGAGCACCTCGACGACGTGGAAAACGTCATCACCAGCCGAGTGAACACCAAGGACGACATCTACGATTCGATCAAGACCTTCTTCGCGAAGGGTAAGTAGGGGCGGCGATCACGGTGGCTATGATCAGCAAAGCGGCACTGGCGGACGAGGCGAAACGAATCGCCGACGTGGCCCGCGAGTCCAAGCTCGATTTCTTCGAGACCCATTTCGAGGTCGTCGATTTCGACACCATGCAGCAGATTGCCGCGTACGGCGGTTTTCCGCAGCGGTATCCGCATTGGCGATTCGGCATGGAGTACGAGCGCCTCCGAAAGCAACACGTGTACGGGCTCGGCAAGATCTACGAGATGGTCATCAACAACGACCCGTGCTACGCCTATCTGGTCGCCGACAACGCCATGATCGATCAGAAGCTGGTGATGGCCCACGTCTACGGACACGGCGATTTCTTCAAAAACAACCACTGGTTCGGCAAGACGAATCGCAAGATGATGGACGAGATGGCCAATCACGCCACGCGCGTGCGGCGGCTCGTGGACCGCGTGGGATTCGAGCCGGTCGAGTGCTTCATCGACGTTTGCCTGTCGTTGGAGAATCTGATCGACCCGCACGCGCCGTTCATGAAGCGGGTCCGGGATAAGCGGACGTTGAGTACCGATCAGACGACCAAACAGGGAGTCGAGGAACAGGTCGTTCGATTTGCCAGCAAGTCGTACATGAAGGACTGGATCAATCCGCCGGAGTTCATCAAAAAGCAGCGCGAGACCCTGGAAGCCGAGATGAAGAAGGGCAAGTCGGCCCTGCCGGAGCGTCCGCTTCGAGACGTCTTGCAGTTCATTCTGGATCATGCGCCGCTCGAGGATTGGCAGGCGGATATCCTCTCGATGGTGCGCGAGGAAGCGTACTACTACGCCCCCCAGGGCCAGACCAAGATCATGAACGAAGGCTGGGCCACCTTCTGGCACAGCCGGATCATGACCCGACACATCCTTACCGACGCCGACGTCATCACCTACGCCGACCACCACAGCGGCACGGTCGCCATGGCCCCCGGCCAGATCAATCCATACAAGATCGGCGTCGAGTTGTTCCGCGATATCGAGGACCGCTGGAACAAGGGCCGATTCGGCAAGGAGTACGAGGAGTGCACGTCGCTCGACGAGGCCCGGCAGTGGGACAAGAAGCTGGGACTCGGTCTGGACAAGGTCTTCGAGGTTCGCAAGATCCACAACGACGTGACGTTCATCGACGAGTTCCTCACGCCCGAATTCGTCGAACGGCTCCGCATGTATCACTACCGCTTCGACCCGACGACCCGGCGGATGGTGGTGGTCAATCGAGACTTCGAGAAGATCAAGGCCCAGTTCCTCTTCATGCTCACAAACCACGCCCAGCCCTACATCTACGTGCTGGACGGCAACTATGCCAACCGCGGCGAACTCTACCTCGGGCACCAGCACAACGGCGTCGATTTGGACATCAAGTTCGCCGTCGAGACCCTCAAGAGCCTGCAGACGCTCTGGCATCGGCCCGTCCACCTCCAGGCCCAGATCAACGACGAGATGTTCCTCTTCAGCTTTGACGGCAACCAGTCGCAGCAGCAGCGGTTGCACGAGGACATGCCCGACCCAGTCCACGCCCTTTGATGGATTCCGCCCCGTCTCTAGGCACCTCCACCCGTTAATTGGATACTCGCCGCGCCGACCGGAAGAAATTCTTGCCCCGAATTGAACCTGAGCCGGCCGTCGGGCGCTTAACTTGCGTGGAATCGGCGCTCGAAACAAACACTTCGGGCCTGTCGGCGTTGCGCGACGACGACGGAGCCGACTTCAACCGGGACGACTCACGTAGCCCAGGCGCAGTGCCTCGGCGGTATTGAATCGGTCAAGAGGTGGCACAAATGCTATGGCGCAAAATACTCAGGACTGGGTGCGTGTCGGCCCTGATGGCGGTGTCCGTATTGTCGTTCATTGCCGGTTGCAGCATGGCGGCACCGGGGTGGGGCAGCCCTCGCGAGCGAGCCACGCCACGCGGGTTCTCGCCAGTGGACCGCGCGGCAGCCGACCGCGAGGCGGCTGTACGTGTGCCGAGACGTGGATCAATACCCGTTCTCAGTAACAAACTCGATCTCGAGGCCCCGGGAAACACGCAAGACGAAGAGTCGTCCCCGGCTCGACTGGTCGCCGACCACTCCGTGGATCCGGCGACGCCGCAGGGCAAGCGCATTGTCATCTACAACGCCGGATTGCGCATCGTCGTCAAGGAAATCGACAAGGCAATCAAGCGGGCCGAAGCGTTTGCGGCGGAATTCGGGGGATACGTACAGGAGATTCGAAGCGAGAGCATCACCATTCGCATTCCGGTTGCGCACTATCGGGAGGCGGTCTCGCGCATGGAGGACCTGGGCCGCGTGGTCGCGCGCCAGTTGGATGCTGCGGATGTCACCGAGGAGTACGTCGACCTAGAGGCCAGGCTGAAAAACGCCAAGGCCGTTCGCGAGCGACTGAGGGCCCTGCTGGACAGGGCTGAGGACGTCAAGGCGGCCCTGGAGGTTGAGAAGGAACTGAAGCGGGTCGGCGAGGAGATCGAGCGCCTCCTGGCCAAGCTCAAACTGATCAATAACCGCGTGGCCTACAGCACGATCCTTGCGAGCTTTGAGCGGGTCTACCGAACACCGCCGACCCAACAGATCATGAAGCTACCGTTCCTGTGGCTGCGAGAATTGGATCCGCAACGATTGGCCCGAAACGACTGGTAAGGAGACGTCGCGATGAACTTGACTCAATCGATGAAAAAGAACATCACTCTTCGCCGAACCGGTTATGGTCCCCTGGCCCTGACGGTTTTCGTCGGTCTTTCCTCCGGCTGTGCCACCATCGACCCGCCGGAGGGCTACATCAAGGTCCGCAAATCGCCCGAGTACGATCTCAAGGCAGTCTCGGCCCGCGGGAACGTGATTGCCCTGAGTTCACGTACGAACGCGGACCGCGACGCCGGTCTCGATTTTTGGGCACAGGCGGTCGCCTATCAGAAGGTGGATGTCGACGGCATGCAGCTTGCGTCGTCCGAGCCCATCAAAGGGAAGATAGGCCAAGAGGGTGTTCTCTTCAATTTCGAGTCCGGCGAAGGACAAGCCAAGACGACCTATCTGGTCGCGCTGTACGTAACGCCCTCGAGAATATACACCGTCGAGGCGACCGGCCCGGCAAGCGAACTCGCAAAGGACATGGACAAGCTTCGAAAAGCCATGACGAGTTTTCGGTAGTTCCGTCGGTTCCGGCCGTCCGAGGCTCACTGACGTTGCCCGTCTCGGTCCCCAGTGGAGGCGCGCGAACCGGCCGCGCAGTGATCGACGAGTTCTTCGAGTTCGCGATCCAATGCGGGCGCGACGGTTTTCCATAGGTATCGTGCAACGACCTTCATCGGCAAGGCCGATTCGGCCGCTGGAGTCGGGCCTGCCGACAGTACTTGCGCCTGCTTGGAAACGGCATCGGCCAGCGCTTCCGGCGAGTTTCCGTACAAGTACGCCCCGGCGGCTTCGCCCAATATCTCCGGGTAGGAGAGTCTGTCGGGCAGCAATGGGCGACACCCGGCCGCGATGGCCTCGACGACGCTGAGGCCGAAGAACTCGTGGCCGGCGGTCGAGACCACGACATCGGCATCTTTCAGCGACGCTTCGTATTCTTCGCGACTCTCTTGAAATCCCCACCGGTCGATGCGGTCGGCGAATCTGCGTCGGGCCTCTTCGAATACGACGGGCGTTTCGCTGAACCGCTCTCCGATCACGCTGACGCGAAAATCGAATCCTCGGGCTTCGAGGAGTGCGAGGGCCTTGAAGAAATCCTCGGGGTTCTTGTCATGCTCCCATCTTGCGGCCCACAAGATGCGCAACGGGCCGGGCCGCCGAGGGCCGCGCAACGGAAATTCGTCGACCCCCGGTGAATGCACGGACGACTTCGCCCGTATTCGCTCGACCGCGTCGAGCGGTTGATGATCGGGCATTCGTTGCAGGAAGCCGGTCAGGGCGTCGAGAAATGCGCCGCGATGAAACGCGGAGTTGAACCAAACGGCGGTCGCCGCGAGGGCCGTCGTCATGTTCGTGAAGGCGAAGTGTAGATCGCGTTCGCTTTCGCGCCGGACCGGGTACGTCAATTGGTTCTCGTGGAAATAGGCGATCGACGGAATTCGGCGGATCGGTTCCGGGGCCAGTCCCAGGAACTCGGCGAGGTTCAGCATGTCCGAGCAGACCAGCGCGTCCCACGCGCAATCTGCATCTTTCGCATCGCGAACCTGACCGGCCAGAGACACGGCCCCGTGCCGCATCCTCCATTTCCATTTGTAGGCCGGTAGTCCGAGGACCGTCCACGCATGCCGGCTTCGCGCGATCCATCCATCGAGAAAGGCCTTGTGGCTTCCGCCGTAGTAGGGTTCGAGTGCGAGGATGCGCATCGTATGTTTTTCGCGTTATCCGATTCGCTGACCGAACGAAAACTCGACCACGTTTCCGTCGGGGTCCGGAACCCCGCAAAAGTAGCCCACGACGGGCCCGCCCTCGGCCGGCGGCCACGCCCCGGAGATTCCGTCGGCCTGTGACTTGGCGTGGGCGGCATCGACTTCGTCGCGGCTGTCGACCGAGATACCCAGGTGTTGCCACGGCGGCTGGGTGTTCGTCGGGTATTCTTTTTGCAACAGCACAATGACGAATTTGGGTGGATCCTCGCCCCAACCGAGCCAGGCGACACGGATGCCTTCCTCTTCGCGTTCGTGAACCACCTGCATATCGCAATAGCGTCGGTAGAATCCAATGGAGGCGTCGATATCGCGGACTTGCAATGCGACGTGGGTGCATTTCATGGCCGCCGATTATGTGCGTTCGCGGGCCTGTTCGCGAGCCTCGAAGGCCCAACCCAAAAAAACTTGATAACGAGCCCGGTATCCGTGAAATTGGTGGCGTGACGCGAGACTACGATGAACTCGAAGCCGCCGCACCGCGTACGGGTGACCGGTCCACGCGCATGCAGGCCGTTGTTGACCTGCTGTGGGACGCCTTGCACCCGACCGGCGTGTCTTGGGTGGGATTCTACCTGCATGAGGGGCGAGATGAGCTGGTGTTGGGTCCGCGCCGCGACAAGCCGGCCTGCAGCCCGATCGGCCTGCACGGCGCCTGCGGACAGGCGTTTCGCAACGGTAGCCCGCTGGTGGTCGCGGACGTCGCCGACCTCGGCGAGAACTACGTCGCGTGCGATCCGCGCGATCGTTCGGAGGTGGTGATACCCCTGTTCGAACCGGACGGCCGCTGCTGGGGGGTACTCGACTTGGATAGCTTCGACGTCGGATCCTATTCGCAATCAGACACCGATGGTCTGCTTAGGGTGTTAATTGCCGCCGACCTTACAAGTCGATAGTGCCAAACGCGTAACACACGCCGCTGTGAATTCGGCCGCGTCAACATTTTCAATTCGCGATCACATGTTGCGCCGCCTGCTGCAATCCGCCTGACCGCCGCTATTGGTTATCGGACACTTAACACGGGTATACCGCGCACGGTTCGAGCGCAACATTTTGTCCATCCATACGTTGTAGTGAAACCGCGTTTGAGTTATTATCGGCGCGAATGTCGGCCGTCACACGTGACCGACATGTCGGCGGTGCGAGGGGAAAGAAGAGTTAGCTTCGATCGCTCGATAGACACTACCACAAGGGTAATGTCCTACCGAGATCGAACGCGGCCTTCGCACCCGCCAGTTCAATCCAAAGATGAATCCGCCCGCGGCCCGGGCGGTATTGACATCGATGATGGGTAACGAAGTGCCGCACAAATCGGTTCGATGGGGATGTCTTTTCTGCATTGCGTTAGGCGGCTGCGCTCAGTCCTCCGGCGAACAGCGCCAAGTCAGATTCGTCAAATCGAAGTGCAGGCGCGTCACGAGCAACGGCCATCTTGAAGCCCTGGCTTTTTCGTCATCGTTCACGGCCCTTGGGTTGGACGGTCAACAGCTTGTTTACAACATCGTCATATTCGGATCGGACCGCCGGCCCATCAAATCCGACAACGGCGCCTTTCAGGACGCCAGTGGCAATGTTTCGTGCGGCCGGACGCTGATCGTCCGGCCGACTCCGGATTCGGAGCAGGTCATCGCGGTCCGGTTACCGGCATCTGAATTGAAGGTCGAGCCCTCCGCGCTCCCCGTGTATGCCCAGATGGGCGTCTATCTTCCCGATCAGACGCGCCTGGCCTGGCATCGCATGCGGCTGCCCTATCAGCGCAGTGACAGTCGGCCTGAGCCGAAGTCGACGCCGGAGGAGCAGGCCGAAGAAATATCCACTGCGCCGCGCAGCCCGGACGCCGGGCATCAAGAGCCGTCCGCTACGCCCGTATCCGCCCCTGGGGTTCGCGGCGATGCAAGGGCCGATGACGGGACGCAGCCAAAAGTTGTTTCGGCCGGCGATTCCCCGCGGGTTTCACTTCCTGACGGGCTTCCAACGCCGGTTCATTCCGATTGGAGACAGATTGTCCCGCGACTCCGCGATGGAGTCGCATTCGTTGATAGGGAAAGCAGACCACGGCAAACTGGAGGGAATCCATGACAGTTCACGCGAAAACACAGACTCGGCTTCTGGCCGCACTGATTTTGACGACAGCCTTGATGGGGTGCCGGAACCACATGCCGCATTCGGCGACCTGGGCCGCGAGTGGTGACACTGTGCAATCGCACCCGAAGCCGCCGGAGGGGGGCTACTACACGAATTGGGACCCGTTTGCCGTCAAACTCGAAGTGTTCCCCAAGGAAGACAAGAACCCCATTCGCACGCAGCACGTGCTCGTGGCCACGGTCCGGGATGCCGACGGAAAACCGCTTCCGAATCGTCGCGTCGAATGGATGCTGGCCGAAGGCGGGGTCGGCGATATCGTCGAAGTTGACGAAAGCGGATGGCGCGCCAGCCGGGGATACAAGGTCACCAACCACTTCGCCGTGTCGCATACCAACAATTTCGATCACGTCCTGGATCTGGGCAACGACGATCCGGCCGACGATGTACACCTGACCACGGGGCAGACCTGGTGCGTGATAACGTCGCCGGTGGTCGGAACGTCGTTCATCACGGCATATGCCCCCGGAATCTATGATTGGAATCACCACAAGGTCTTCGTGGTCAAGCATTGGTATGAAGGGGCCCCGGAAATCAAACTCGAGAAGTCCTGCCCTCCGGAGGTCATGATCTGCGATCCCATTACCTACGACATCGTGGTCCGCAATACCGGCGACATGCGGGCCACGAATGTCAAGATTACCGATCAGTTGCCGGACGGCCTGACCACGGAACGGGGCGGAAGTGCGATTTCCATCAACGTCGGCGATCTGGGTCCCGGCAAGTCGAGGCGGTTCACGTATAGCGCCCGGGCGTCCAAGACCGGTTCGTTCTCCAAGACCGCCGTCGCCACCGGCGACGAAGGGCTGCGGGCGGAGGCCGGCTCTCAAGTCGTCGTGCGAAAGCCGGCGCTGGTCGTCACCAAAACGGGGCCGGCGATGCGTTATCTCGGACGGCCCGCCAAGTTCGAAATCACAGTCGCCAACCAAGGCGACGCCCCGGCCCGAAACACGGTCCTCGTGGACTCTCGGGACGGCGGCAAGGTCAAAGAAGTCGGAGACGGCGGTCGCAGCGCCGGCG
>JAPULF010000129.1 GCA_027295245.1 Planctomycetota bacterium | reverse complement strand
ACCCGACTGCCGTCCAGCAGACCTGTTTCGCCGCGATCTCCCGTGCGCGTGTACAGGCCCATGTGCCCATGGCTCCATTCGAGCGATTCGCGACCGACCGCAGCGTCGCCCCTCGTGGACGACCAACCCTGCGTACGAAGTCTTCCGTCGTGAGGGAGAAGATCTCGCGCCGCGGTCATGCGTGAACCGCCGAAGTGGAGAGTATAACGACGCGGCGCAGTCAAACAACGACGGCCTGTTCGCCCGCCCCAATCAATGTCGCTTGGGGCGGCCTTTATCGGCGGCTCGCGACTTTCCCCGGATTCACGATCACTCCTCATCCTCGTCGTCGTCCGAGGCTTTGCCCGACGAGCCTATGTCCTCGTCCTCGTCTTCGTCTTCGTCGAAGTCGTCCATCCCGGCAGTCATTTGCTGCCTAATCTTCACGCCGGCGTCGATCATCTTCATCGGAACGAACAGGTCGACACGACCGACCTTCCCCTGCCGTGCGTTCGCCACGGCCAGTGGGGCATTCAGGACGGGCACTTCGAACGGAATACGGTCCGGCCCGCCCGTCACGGTCGCCACCCGCTTAAAGAACCGCAGAATCGTATCAATCGCAACGAAGCCCTCCGAAACGCGGGCGCCTGGAAGACGGGAAGACGCGGTCGAGATGCCTTCATTGGCGGAAAGCGGGCTGTCGCCGGACTTGACGCAACCGACAACGGACTTGAATCGAGATTCTCCGCCTCCGAATGAAACGACAACGCGTTTCGAGTCGATCGCGCCGAACCGGATGGCCGGCGACTTTCCACAAATCTTTTCGAACTGCATCACGTCCGCGGCGCTTACATCGTCGCCGAGCTTCTTCAGATCAAGACGGATCGTATCGACTTTGTTCCCGTCGATGGTTTCGGCGTCCGCGGTATGGATCAACGCCTTCTTGGCGATCTCCATCCCCTCTACATCCTCGAGCAACCACACGTTCTGGTACGCCGACCGAACGTCCTTGATAAACTCACCGGAATCTGCGGTTTCAAGGGCCATGGTCAGACCGACCATCCCGCCGGGTCCATCCGGCAACGCGGAAATGCCGATCGCACAGCGGTCGATCCCTCGAATCAGTTCGGCGCATTCCTTCGTGAACGCCTTCGTGGCCTTACTTCCCCCGCCGACGGCAACCAAGATATCGGGGACCATGCCGAACCCGTCGTTCGAACCCCAGGCAAAGAGAAACTCCTCTTTCGGCAGCCAACCCACCAGCGGTTCCGAGGAGTTCTTCCACTTACCGATGTCCTTTTCGAGATCACTGTCCTTCCGGCCCGATGTCAGGACCGTCAGCGCAACGCCGTTGCTGTCAAGCTTGAGTGCAAAATCCAACGACTGCGTCTGCCCGGCGCCTTCGACGATGGACTCGAGTATGCCGAGTACGCCGCCTCCCATGGTGGCGCCGGCGATCATCACCATCGGCATAATCTTGGCCTTGTAGGCGTTCGTAACCTTGCCCAGGGAGACACTCACGAAGATATCCGAGCGTTGCAGGGCCTCCGCGCGCACCTTCGAGAAATCCGACCCGGCGAACTTTTCGCACTTGAGCACCTCTACAAGGGCCTCGCGGTCCGGACTCACCAGCACCCATTTGCCCTTGATCGCACTCTGTACGGTCTCACCCACAAACGTACACTCCCGTATGCCGTCTTTCTCCTCCCCGGGCTCCAGGGCCTCCACGAGTGCCTTCGGATCTTTGGCGGGAACCAGCATCACCCACCCCTGTTGCTCATATTTCACTGCGTCCAACATGACGATGCCGATGGGCTTCGTGGTATCGAGGGCGTCTCCGACCGGCACCAAGGCATTGAGCATCACCTTCACTTGCAGCGGACTCCCGAGTTTCTCCGCGAACATTTGACATTTCGTATCGACATTATCGATCGACCGGACCACCGCGAATCCCCACGCATCGTCGGGAAACTGCTTGACGAGATCCAGCGCGCCGTCCGCCGAGACCGCCGGCGGCGCAAAGGAAGCGGCAATCAGTAACGCCATAGCAGGCATCAGGATGGATTGTTTTCGAATGCTCATTTGGTTGACTCCATGTTAGAAGAGGGAACGGGCGATATACTGATTGGCATCTGCGGCGTCAAGATGAAAAAGAGGAAGACGGGCCACCGCATCAAGATTCCTCGGCCCCGGGGGAACCCATCTCGGATCGTTCGAATCCGCGCCGCATCTGTTCCCCGAATTGTTTGAACAGGTCGACCGCCCGGAGAATGCCGTCCGCGCTGATATAGGCCTGCCCGGTTACCGATCGATCGCGAATGGTTCCGCTCCATCCGATCAGCGGGCCTTGTGTATCCACGGTCAGTTCCGGAAACACGGGCATCGACTGATTCATGGCCACCATGCCGGCTTTCATCATCCTCGGTCCCAGCGCCATCGCCTGACCGATGTCGAATATCATCACGAAATGGGGCTTGGTCGCAAGATGGCCGACCACCTCGCGGACGTTTTCGTTGTCTCCGACATTGCGGCTCGAAACCGGCGACTTGACGAGCTTCACGAACTCGTCGGCGTCCGTGGCAGTCACGGTGTACAGGATGCGGTCCTTGCCGACCACTGCCTGCCGCACGCAACAATTCGGGCCATACACGGACTCGACCATGCATCGCGTGGTCTCATCCATGATTTCCAGCTGAAATCTGTATTCATCGTAGGAAACCCCATCGGTGTTGCAGGCCCGCGGTTCGATGCTGTAGCCGCTGGACGGAAAGAACGTGGCCAGCGTCTGACAGGAACTCTCCATGATCGACCGCATCTGCTTGGCCACCCGGGCGGGATCCTCGAACACGTATGTTCCGATCATCTCGAGGGGTTGGAGTTCTCCCTCCCGCGTCGAGAGCATCATGTTGAAACCGCGCATCTGGCCGTAAAAAGAGGACGTCACCTCGATCAGCCGCCGTCGTTCGTCTTCGGAAATCTTCTCCGAAACCGATGGAACGCTCAGGACACGTTCAGCCAGATCCGCCACTACCGCCCGATCGGCCGCCGAGACCCAATCAGATGCGCCGGCCATGAAAAAAGGTCGGTCGGGCAGGCACGTCCACAGATCGACGTCGGTCTGTTCGGCGGTACTCAGATAATCCGCGACGGTCCCATCCGGAGTGAAGGTGTGATCGTGAATGAATCGAAATCCCTTGCCGTCGAAAGAAAGCGCGAGCGTGACGCCTTCCATCTGATCCACCACCGAGCCGATTCGTTCGAGAAACCAGTCGACCACCTCCGTGACCGCCTCGGTCTTCTCCTTCGGCATCGATTGAACGGTCATTCCCGTCCGTGCCAACTGAGAGAGTATCGGCATGAACGGCGAAATGTAGACGGCCCGCCAGCTTTCGACCCGTAGGTGAAAGACGATATCGTTTTGAAAGCACAGTTGTTTCTGACGCTTGTCGAGGCTTGCGGAAAGCGACTGCTTACCGGCGCCGCCGATGATCGTTCTGATCGCCTTTTTTCTTTCCGAGATGAAAGCCATGCCGTCGCGAAACAGTACGTAGCGATTCTTGATCCCGCTCGATAGGCGCTGAATCGAATCGGAACGCCCGGTGAGTTGCCCTGCGAACTGCTCCCGGTTTTTGGGCGTGAACCCGATGACCAGCGATCTGGCGTGCATGCCCGGCCTGGTCAGAACAACGAGAAACGGCTTCGAAAAATCGCAGGTCCCAGCCTTCAATCCGAGGGCCTCTTCCAAGACGACGGTGTCCGCCGTCAGCTCCGACTCGGTCAGGTCGAAATCTGAATCTACCCGCGCGAAGAAACCGGTCACATTTCTAAGCGTCGTTTTCAAGTCGTTGAATATGAACACGCCCGCAACGTCCGACGGAACGTGGGACAAGGCGTCCCCCGCCCGGAGCGCCTGGCATAGACTCCCGACGATGATCCCTTGCATGACGAGAGTTGTTGAGAATCGGAATCGCTTTGACCTGATCATCCATCCACCGCGGTTCTTTACCAAGGCGAGGTCCTGTTGTGCCGACACCCCAGTTGCTTCAAGCCGCGCCGTTCGCTGCAATCAAGGCCCATTGGGAAAACGAGGCTGGCTGGCACGACTCACGCCGAACTTATTGGACGTCGCGAGGAGCCGCACATATCGGGGGGCTCCCTGGCACCATGGCACGCCAACGTGCATTGGGCGTCAAGGGGGGAATAGTCACTACAATCCGGAACTGCTTGGTAGCAAACAGGTTGCGTAAACGAAATCCTCGGCTCGAAGGCCCATTCCGGCGGCGGGTCGGGCCGGGCACTGTTACAATGACCGTTGCCGCATCCGAGGATGGCCCACCGATGTCTCGCCAGCAAGAACGCAAACTTGTCGCCCTGCCGGTCGTCAGCCCCACGCCCGCATCGCGAATGGGTCGTCGCCGAGCGGTCTCACTTATCCTCGTCCACGTACTGATTCTGATCCATATCGGACACTGGCTTGGTAGCGGCTCGACACTCTCACCGCTGGAACCCTCCGAAGCGAGCTTCACACTCTTAAACGGCGCGATCAACGCCGGGGCCGTGTTCCTCGTCGTACTGATCCTGTCCACTTTGATCTTCGGAAGGTTCTTTTGTGGATGGGCCTGCCACGTGGTTGC
>JAPULF010000128.1 GCA_027295245.1 Planctomycetota bacterium | reverse complement strand
CGCAAGAGAATGCTGCGCACCGGCGGGACGCCGATGCTCCCCTGTCCACTTCTCCCTTTCTCAAACGATACCAGTACCGGGCCGAGGGGCCTGAACTCCGGCCAAAAAAATATGTTGCAGGAGTGTGCATACTATGCATATAATGGGACCATGGCGACGAAGCAGTCTCGACAGCTCGCGATTCGACGAATCACTCGGTCGCGGGCGGTCGGCACGCAGACCCAGTTGCTGACGGCGTTGCGGACGTCCGGGGTGATCGTCAATCAGGCGACACTGAGCCGGGACCTGGTCGAGCTGGGGATTCGCAAGTCTCGCGGTCGTTACGTGTTGACCCTTCGCCGTCGGCAGGAGCGCCAAGCGGTGAACCTCTCCGCCTTCGTGCGGAGCTTTACGACCTGCGGGCCGCACCTGGTCGTCATTCGCACGGCGGTGGGACAGGCCCAGACCGTGTCCGTGGCGATCGACGGCGCAAAGGAGGCGTCGGTCGTTTCGACGTTGGCGGGCGACGACACGATTTTCGTCGCCACCAAGAACCGGCGAACGCAAACAGTCGCCCTGCGGCGGCTCGAACAGTGGTTTGGAGACAAGCATGAGCGTTGAGAAGTGTGTATTGGCGTATTCGGGCGGATTGGATACGTCGGCGATCGTTCCCTGGCTACTGGAGCGCGGACATGAGGTTCATGCCGTGCTGGTCGACGTCGGCCAAGACGAGGACTTGCAGGCGGGCTGTGCAAAGGCGTTGCGGCTGGGGGCGGAAACCGCCGTGGTTCGAGACGCCAAGCCCGACATGTTCGCCCGTGTCATTCCGCAGGCGATCGCGCTGGGGGCGACGTACGAGGGTGTGTATCGACTCGGGACGGCGTTGGCCCGGCCTTTCATCGCGCTGCAACAGGTGGGCCGTGCCCGTGAACTCGGCGGGGCAACGCTGGTGCATGGGGCCACCGGCAAGGGGAACGATCAAGTGCGTTTCGAATTCGCGTATCGATCGTTGTCGCCGGAGTATCCGGTGCTGGCGCCGTGGAAGAGCTGGCAGTTCGGGGGACGGCAGGACCTGATCGCATACCTGCGGAGTCAGGGCATCGAAGACGACTTCGCCGTGGAGAAGAATTTCAGCCTGGACGAAAACCTGTGGCACTTGAGCGTCGAGGGCGGCGTGCTTGAAGACCCCAACGCCGAAGTGGACGTTCAACAGGTGCTCGGGACGGTCGCCGACCGCTTCGCCGGGGATCACGCCTCGGACGCTAGCGCGAAATCCGTGCAGATCGAGTTTTCGCACGGTGTTCCGGTCCGGATGGATGGGCAATCGATCGAGCTGCCGGACTTGATCGGGCAATTGAACGGCCGGTTTCGCCACGCCCCGTGGGCCTGGGACCTGGTCATCGAGAATCGGTTTACCGGCGTCAAGTCGCGCGGGCTCTATATCAACCCGGCCGCGAAACTGCTGCACGTCGCCGTGGACGCCTTGGCGCGGAGTTGCCTGAACAAGCCCACCTACGATCAATACTGCGATTTGGGCCGGGCATTCGCGTCCATGCTCTATCGCGGCGAGTATTTTTCGCAACAGCGGCTGGTCCTGGATGCGTCGGCCGCCGCGGTCATGAAGCGGCTCAACGGGGCGGTGACTGTTCAACTGGATCCGTTGCCGTACGTGTCGTGGCTCGACGCGGATGATGCCATGTTTCGCGAAGACCTGGCGACATTCGAGAAGAGCGACTTTTCGCATCAGGACGCCAAGGGGTTCATCAATCTGAGTTGGTTGTCGCGGATCGGGCGGCCGTTTGTGGAGGGCGGACATGCAGACGCTATGGAAACAGGAACGGACGCTGCACCCGGCATTCGCGAAGATGAATCGGTGCCTGACGGAGGACTGGTTTCTTCTTCCGCATGAACTGAAACTGCAGCGGGCCCATGCCAAGGCTCTGGCCGCCGCGGGGATCCTCTCGTCCGAGGAAACCGAGTCGGTCGGCCGGGGGCTCGATCGAATCGCGGCGACCTACTCCGGACAGCCGTGTCCCGATTCCGATGCGGAAGACCTTCACACCTGGGTTGAAGCGACGCTGACGGAGTTGGTCGGCGATGCGGGCAAGAAGATCCACACCGGTCGATCGCGCAACGACCAGGTTGCCACGCTCCTGAAAATGTACGTCATCGGCGCGGGCGAAGCGCTCTCGCGCGATGTTCGAAGCCTCGTCGAGATTTCTTGCAAACGGGCCCGCGACTGGTCGGCATTGGTTTTTCCCTTGCAGACGCACGCCCAATACGCGGCCCCGGGCAATGTCGGTTTCTGGGTGTTGCGTTATGCGACCGCATTTGCCCGGGTCCTCAGCCATGTCGATTTCCTGGTGTCACATTGGCGGCGAACCTGCCCGTTGGGTTCCGGGGCGGTTGCCGGATCGTCTATCCCGATCGATCGGCAACTGCAGGCCGAGGCGCTGGGATTCGACATGCCGTCGCTGAATGCACTGGACTCGACGTCCACGCGAGACGAGTGCATTGAATTGCTGGCCTTGCACGCCCAGACGGCCCTTCACCTGCAATCGTTTGCCACGGACGTGATCGGGTTTTCGCAGACGGCACAGTCGTGGACGGACTATCCCGTGGAATTCTCGACGGGTTCGTCCATGATGCCGAACAAGCGAAATCCCGACGCGATGGATCTCGTTCGCGGCGAGTGCAGCGCGGTGGCGTCTGCGCATGCCCAGGCTATTCTGCTGATGAAGGG